>NZ_JBBFKU010000036.1:0-35186 GCF_037481895.1 Tenuifilum sp. | reverse complement strand
CCCCATCTGCTCCGCCCCCGCGCGCGCTCCCCTCCGAAAGCGGGTGCAAAAGTAGAAAAGCGTTTTTAATTACGCAAGGGTCTATACAGAATATTTTTGTTAAAGAGTGTTTCATGAAAGCCTATCCCCTGATTATCAAACCAAAAATTTCGCTTTCATACTTGAGATAGTTAGTTTTTGGGTAAAAAATGCTATCTTCGCACAATTATAGTATTACAAACTACAATCATATTCAGATGTCGTTTAAAGAGAAACTCGTAATTATCCCTACCTACAACGAAAGCGAGAACATTTCCCGAATGATTGGCAAGGTAATGTCGCTTGAAGGGAACTTCCATCTTCTTATTGTTGACGATGGCTCACCCGATGGCACGGCCAGTATAGTTAAAGAAAAACAAAAGGAATACCCCGATAGGCTTTTTATGATTGAACGCTCAGGGAAACTGGGATTGGGGACAGCATATATCACTGGATTTAAATGGGCTTTGGCCAATGGCTATAAGTATGTTTTTGAGATGGATGCGGATTTTTCCCACAACCCCGACGATTTAATTAACCTGTACAATGCCTGCGTTAACGGAGCCGATCTGGCTATTGGCTCGAGGTATGTTAACGGGGTAAATGTTGTGAACTGGCCCATTGGACGTGTGCTTATGTCGTACTTTGCCTCTAAGTATGTACGGATGGTAACAGGAATGAAAGTGATGGATACTACTGCAGGTTTTAAGTGTTACAAAGCCGAAGTGCTAAAGGCCATCAATTTTGACAAGATTAAGCATATAGGTTACGGTTTTCAGATTGAAATGAAATTCACAGTGTGGAAGCTTGGCTTCAACATAGTTGAAGTACCTATAATATTTACCGACAGAAAATTTGGTGCTTCAAAAATGAGTGGAGGAATTTTCAATGAGGCATTATGGGGCGTGGTTAACATGAAACTTAAAAGCATTTTTGTTTCCTACAAAAAACTTCATGCTTCAAACTAAATAACCATAAATGGGCCGACTTGCCATTATAAATGCTACCATTATTAACGAGGGCAAAACCTTTAAGGGGAACCTTATAGTTAATGGTGAAACCATTGAGCATATTAGTACCGCCCCATCAAATGTAGATAAGTTCTTGCCCGAGGAGATAATAAATGCTGAGGGTTTATGGCTTTTACCTGGAGTTATTGACGATCAGGTGCACTTCCGTGAGCCAGGCCTTACCCACAAGGGTGATATTTACACCGAATCGAAAGCGGCTGTTGCTGGTGGTGTTACATCATTTATGGAGATGCCTAATACAAAACCACAAACTACAACCATTGAACTACTCCACGATAAATTTAAGATTGCAAGCCAAAAATCGTTAGCCAATTACTCGTTCTATTTAGGAGCCACCAACGATAATATTGATGAGATTACTAAGGTTGACCCTAGAAATGTTTGCGGATTAAAGGTTTTTATGGGTTCATCAACCGGTAATATGCTGGTTGATAATGAGGATGCGCTTGAAAAAATCTTTAGGTTCTCACCTACTATAATTACCACACACTGCGAAGACGAGGATACTATCCGCAAAAACCTTGAAAAATACCAAGGGTTATACGGAAACAACATCGATATAAAATATCACGCAAGCATAAGGAGCGCTGAGGCTTGCTACCTATCATCGGCAAAAGCGGTTAGACTGGCAAATAGACATGGCGCTCGCCTACATATCCTTCATCTTTCAACAGCCAACGAGCTGGAACTTTTCAACAACAGCATACCCTTGGCCGAGAAAAAGATTACCGGAGAGGTTTGCGTTCACCATTTATGGTTTAACGATAATGACTACGACAGGTTGGGCTGGCGTATTAAGTGGAACCCAAGCGTAAAAACCGAAACCGACCGGTTAGCACTCATCCAGGGTTTAAAAAACAACCTGCTCGATGTAGTGGCCACCGATCATGCCCCACACCTGATTAGTGAAAAAAATAATGTGTACACTAGTTCAGCATCGGGAGGCCCTATGGTTCAGCACTCGCTGTTAGCTATGCTTGAGCTAAGCAGGAAGGGCTATTTTACGCCTGAGCTTGTTGTTGAAAAGATGTGCCACTCCCCAGCCACTCTTTTCAGGATTGAAAAACGAGGCTTTATACGCGAGGGATACTTTGCCGACCTTGTGCTTGTTAATCCAAATAAATCACAAGCTGTTGCCAAGGAGAACCTGTTCTATAAGTGTGGCTGGTCGCCCCTGGAGGGAGAAACACTTTCACACACAGTTGAAATGACAATTGTAAACGGGAGAATTGTTTACATTAAAGGAGTTTTCAATGAAACCATTAAGGGAAAAGCTCTAACCTTTAATCCCTAAACCAATGAACATTAAGTTTAAGTTGATTTTGCTTGCTATAGTGTTTTGGTCGTGCAGCAATCCGCAGCCTAAAAACGTAATTGTTGACATTACAGGAAAGGAGCAGGACCTAACCTTAATTGCCGATAGCATTAAGTATGAGGTTGTAGTTCAAGCATCCGAAAATGATATTTGGGAAAGTGAAAGGCTTCAAGGCTACCGGAACCACAAAAGTTTTATTGATGGCACATTTAAAGGTATACTTAGCGGTAAATTAAAGGTATTTGACTATTCAACCAACGAACCATTGACCGTTGAAGAGGTTAGAAAGATAATTGAAGACAATAAAATTGATGCTTCACAAATTGGCAAGCTACTTTTTACGGAACAATGGTTTACTGATAAACAGGGGCACCTCCATAAAAAGATACTCTCCATAACCTTTGGTAAATCTGAGTATAGCAAACAAGGAACCTTTAAAGGTTATAGCGCGCTATTCACGGTAAAATACTAGGCGCTAGTTAGCGTCCATTACAAAACGTGCAGTGCTTCTGGTTCTTTGTTGCAGATAAACAACCCGATTGCCAATAAAATCCTCAATTATTTCCGGCGTGTAATGCCTAATGGTTAACAGTTCAAGGTTACTGTTGTAACGAACGGCAAATTCGTGTTTCATTTCTTCCAGTGCATCACCAAGCCGGAGCTTATCGTTGTCAACGCAAACGGTAAAGTTTATGGCTGAATTATGCACCATATTAACCTTAATGCGATGTTTATATAGCAACGCAAAAATCTTACTGAGGCAATCCTCAATTACAAACGAAAAATCGCGGGGCGAAAGGGTTATTAGAACCTGATTCCTTTTGAGTACCAACACAGGGGGTAGCTTAACGGGAGTTTCGGAATGGGCAATGATAGTTCCCTGAGCATCGGGCTCCATGAACGATTTTACATAAAGAGGTATCTTTTTATTCTGTATGGGTTTTATTGTTTTTGGGTGAATAATTTGTGCTCCGCAATAGGCAAGCTCAATAGCCTCCTGATACGACACAAAGTTAAGCTTAACCGCATTGCTGAAAATCTTAGGATCGGCGCTTAACACGCCTTCAACATCTTTCCAAATGGTTACGTCCTGAGCATCGAGAAGATTAGCAAGAATGGCAGCCGTGTAATCGGAACCCTCACGCCCAAGCGTGGTTGTTGTTCCCACCTCAGTACCTGCTATAAAGCCCTGGGTTAAAAAGATATTTGCCAATGAGAAATCGAACTCACGCTGGCACAATAGCCGCGATGTTGTTTCATCAATTACTCCTTCACGGTAAGATGTATCGGATCTAAGGCATCGCCTTGCATCCACTAAAGTATTGGCAATACCAATAAAATTAAGGTAGTGGCTGACAATCCGGGTAGAGAAGAGCTCGCCGAACGACACTACCTGATCGTAATGGAAATCGTATCCCTTTGTAGGAGCCTGGCCAAACTGTGTTTCTAACTGGTTGAACAGGGCCTGCAACTCAGCAATAAGCAAGTGGTTGGAATCCCCTTCAACCAAATCCAATGCCTCGTTTAGGTGGAATTGCTTAATCTCCTTGAGTTTAGTATTCATTGCCGTTAAATCGGCATTCATCCAGTGCATTAAAACCTCCTCGAGCGCATTGGTTGTTTTAGCCATAGCCGATACAACAATTACTAGATTTTCAGTAGAAAATCTTTTTACAATGTTGGCCAAATTTCTTATAGCACCAGCCGACTTAACCGAGGCTCCGCCAAACTTAAAGACGCGAATGGGTTTCATTGCTAAAAAATTTCTCAAACTTACAAAAAAGCAAAGTATTTCCCCTTAACATGTATGTTACTTTTTTTAGATATTGCTTGTCAAGGAATGGTATCGCAAACGTTTTAAATTTGATTTTTTTTGTATTGCAATGCCTTTGCAACGGAAAAAATGGCTAATTTTACTCACAAATTAGAATTAACAACTATCATGCACGGTTACAATGTAAAAACACTAACACAGTTTATAATTGAGAGGCAAGCCGATTTCCCCTATGCTACAGGGGAATTCACCCGGTTGCTTTACCACGTGGGAGTAGCAGCAAAACTTGTTAACAAGAAGGTTAACAAGGCCGGACTTGTTGACGTTTTGGGCGAGGCGGGAAATATAAACGTGCAGGGCGAGGAGCAGAAAAAGCTCGACCTGTTGGCCAACTGGCAATTTGTACAAGCACTAAAAAACAGCAGAGAGTGCTGCGGTGTAGCATCGGAAGAGGACCAGGAAATAATTACTTGGGACGATGAGCTTAGTCAGGATGGCAACTACATCTTTTGCATGGATCCACTCGATGGCTCCTCCAATATTGATGTAAATGTATCAATCGGAACAGTTTTTAGCATCTACCGACGAATAAGCCCCCGCGGAACAAAGCCTACCATGGAGGATTTCCTGCAGCCTGGCAATAAACAGGTAGCCGCAGGGTACGTAATATACGGATCATCAACTATGCTTGTTTATACCACAGGCCGAGGAGTTTACGGTTTCACCCTTGATCCTTCCATAGGTGAGTTTTGCCTATCGCACCTTAATATAGTTACGCCACCCGATGGGGCAATATACTCCATAAACGAAGGTAACTATAACCACTTCCCTGAGGGGGTTAAAAAATACATTGAGTATTGTAAGCAGGAAGATAAGCCCACAAAAAGACCTTACTCAGCAAGGTATATCGGTTCGTTGGTTTCCGACTTTCACAGGAATCTCCTTAAGGGAGGTATTTTCATGTATCCGCCAACCGCATCGGCACCAAAAGGCAAGTTGCGCTTAATTTACGAGTGCAACCCTATTGCTTTCCTGGCCGAACAAGCTGGAGGCATTGCCACCGATGGTAAAAATAGAATTCTCGACATTCAGCCAGAATCGCTTCACCAAAGAGTCCCTCTTTATGTAGGTTCAAAAAATATGGTTCAAAAGCTTCAGGAATTTTTATAGTAACCTCAATAAATAAATATAATATCCGCGCTAAACGGTGCGTAAACATGATATTTTATCAATTCCTCCACATTAACCATTAACTACTTAATGGATTATATTATCCGAGTTTAGTCAATAGAAACACAATAAAAAAATCTAAACAGTTTGGTTCTTTTGATTTATCAAAGTAATCCAGACTTGTCAAAATTTTTCATTCTGAGATCTCGGAATGATTATGTTTTGTTAGTCGATGCGTCAATTGAAAAATTAAATTGTGAAAATTATCAAAATGTTTACGTATCCCCATTTTTTCAGTCCATTTTAGTTTTTTAATTTAAGGTACTTAGGTTTTGCTGTTCTCTTCTCGCTTTTCACTTTTCACTTTTCACCTAATATCCTCTAACTCCATCATAATCTGCTTATTCCGAATCATTCCGAATCATTCAGGTTCATTCCGACTCATTCCTCAAAATTAGACCATTTGAATTTGTTAATTCATGGTCATTTGGTTTAGCCGTTCACTTTTTACTATTCCTCTAACTTCCTCTAACTCCATCATATTCAAATTATTCCGAATCATTCCGAATCATTCAGGTTCATTCCGACTCATTCCTCTAAAATTAGCCCATTTGAATTTGTTAATTCATGGTATTTGGTATTATATTGGTCGTATATAACATTAGCAGTACTTTAATAAGGAAGGGAAAGTAGTTAAATCCAACTAAATTTTATTTTCAAATAATAATTTGCTCAATTGAAGGTTGACTTGTCCTATATATTTCATTTTCTGGTTTTTAGGGACATTGAAAAAATAATTAAATAAAATTTTTTAATCAATTTTTTGTAAATATTTGCATTTTAAAATAAAATGTTTTTAAATTGCAATTCAAAATAATTAGAAATCAGGAGTAAAACACTAAACTAACCAACCATGAAAAAAATCACACTCTCAAAAGAGGAGATTGAAGATCTAAAAGATCTTTACCAATCAGAGATTGATAGGGCACAACGACGAATTGATAGTTTAAAATCAATTTTGCGAAAAATTGAAAAGGGCGAATTGGGCGATGAAAAGGAAGTTGCCGCTCCTAAAAAAAGAGGACGCAAACCAAAAGTAAAAGAAGCAGCAGAACCCACTGCCCCCAAAAAAAGGGGACGCCCCAAGAAAAATACAGCCGAGGCCGATAAAAGTGCCCAAACAAAAGAGCCCAAGAAAAGAGGAAGGAAACCAAAAGTAGCCTCAGAAACAAAAGCTGAAAAGCCAAAAAGAGGTCGTAAAAAAATAGCCAAGAAAAAAGTTAAAACATCGCCTCCCAAGAAAAGGGGGCGGAAACCAAAATCGTTACGAAAGGGTTTAAAACCAACCGTTGGGGGCGAAAAAATTAAATGGAACAATTTAATTATCGATATTTTTAAATCGAACGATAAGTTGCTCCAGGCAAAGGACCTTACAGTGGGAGCTCTTGAAAAACTTCAACTGCCCGAGGTTGAAAAGGACAGAACCCGTATGGCCGTAGCAACCAATCTTACAAAACTAACAAAATACGAAAAAAAGATTTTGAAGTACACCCGTCCGGACGATAAAATAGCCTACTACGGTTTGGCAGAATGGTTCAATGAGGATGGAACCCTAAAGCCTGAGTACCAAAATAAATTCTAAATTTCATTCTTTATCGATAAAAAGGCCGTAAATTGCGGCCTTTAATTTTTATATTATGGGAAGTGTATTTGAAACGGCAGGTCGCGCCCTTGGTGAGGTTGTTTACCAAAATCGAAATTTAGACCAGGTAATTTCGTACTGGATTGCTCAAAATAAATTATGGGAACCCTTTGATAAGTACCAGTTTGCAGTTATTGTGGAGGAAACAACACGATGGTGGAGGTTGCTGAACGAACTACACGATAGTGAATTTCCAAAATTCGGCTCACATACCCATAACATTGTAGCCATTTACACTACCCTAACACCCTTTGGATTTCCAGAGGAGCGTAAGATTCCAAAACATTTTAAAAAGAAGTTTCAGAATAAACTAAATCAGCTTTCAAATAATAGGGCAATAAAGGAGTCTATTCCCGATTGGCTCGATGAACTAGGTTTTAAGGAACTGGGCGAAAAGTGGCCAAAGGAGATTCATAGCTTAAATCATAAAGCCCCAATAGTCCTAAGAACAAACCTTTTAAAAACGAACGTTCAAGAGCTTAATAATTTCTTAAAACGAGAGGGGTATAAAACAAAAATAATTCCCAACACCCACGCCATACTGCTAACCGAATCGGCCAACATTTTTAAATCCGAGGCATTTAAGCTTGGAATGTTTGAGCAGCAGGATTTTTCATCGCAGCAAGTAGTTCCATTTTTAAATGTGGAACCGGGAATGCGTGTTATTGATGCTTGTGCCGGGAATGGTGGAAAAACATTGCACCTGGCAAGCCTCATGAATAATCAGGGAAGAATTATTGCCCTTGATACTGCCCCATGGAAACTTGAAGAGCTTAAAAGGAGGTCGCGAAAGGCTGGGGTTACAAATGTTGAGACCAAAGCCATAGAAACAACAAAAACGATAAAACGTTTACAGGATAGTGCCGATAGGTTGCTGATTGACGCCCCATGCTCGGGTTTGGGAGTGCTTAAGCGTAACCCTGACTCCAAATGGCGGTTGACTCCTGAAAACATTGATGAGTTAAGAAAAACTCAAAGACAAATACTTGAAAAGTATTGGCCAATGCTTAAGGTTGGTGGCTGTATGGTTTATGCTACCTGTAGTATTCTACCCTCTGAGAATGAAGAGCAGGTTAAATGGTTCCTGGATCAAATGAATGGCCGCTTTGTACTGGAAGAGGAAAAACACCTATCCCCATCCCAAACAGGGTTTGATGGGTTCTACATGGCTCGACTAAAACGCATTGATTAGGCTGCTACTCCTCAACAATATGTCCTATTAACGTGGCAGGGGTGCAATCCGTTACCTCTACAAACACAAACTCTCCAATTTTGTGGTTCTCCTTTGGGAATACAACAACCTTATTCTGGCTGGTTCGGCCAAAAAATTCATCTTTTGACTTTTTGGATTCTCCTTCAATAAGCACTTCAAAGCGTTTGCCTAAATCGCTCTTCTTGCTTTGTTCGGAAAGTTTGCCTTGTAATTCAATGATTTCCATTAACCTGCGAGTTTTAACCTCCTCAGGCACATCGTCCTTTAGCTGGCGAGCAGCCTTTGTGTTAGGTCTCTCGGAATACTTGAACATGTATGCAAAGTCAAAACCTACTTCACGCATAATGCTGAGGGTCATATCGTGATCGACCTCGGTTTCGGTGCAAAATCCGGTAATAATATCGGTTGATATAGAACAATCGGGGATAATGGAGCGTATAGCTTTTATTCTGTCGAGGTAATCCTCCCGGGTGTACTTGCGGTTCATTAGCTGAAGAATGCGGGTGGAGCCAGATTGAACGGGGAGATGAATATGGTTGCAAATGTTCTCGTACATGGCCATGGTGTAAAGCACCTCATTGGTTAAATCCTTAGGGTGCGAGGTGGAAAAGCGAACCCTTAACCGTGGGTCAACCAGGGCAACCATTTCGAGCAAATCGGAAAAGTTTACTTTGTGCTTGATTAGGCCTTTTTGCTCCTCCCAGTGGTAGGAGTTTACATTTTGGCCAAGCAGGGTAACCTCGCGGTAACCAGCATCAACTAATTCCTGAACCTCCCTTACAATGGTATGGGGATCGCGGCTTCGCTCTGCTCCACGTGTGTAAGGTACAACACAGTAGGAACACATGTTGTTGCATCCGCGCATGATTGAAACAAAGGCTGAAACTCCATTTTTATCGAGCCGAACAGGGCTAATATCGGCATAGGTTTCCTCCCGGGAGAGTAAAACATTGATGCCCTTTTGACCATCCTCGGCAGCACGCAGCAGAACCGGTAGTTCACGGTAAGCATCGGGGCCAACCACCAAATCAACTACTTTCTTTTCTTCTAAAAGCTGATCCTTTAGCCGTTCAGCCATACAGCCCAATACCCCAACCAACACCGATGGCTTTGACCTCTTTACCTGCCCGAATAAATCAATTCGTCCAAATACACGTGTTTCAGCATTCTCACGAATGGAGCAGGTGTTTATCAGGATAACATCGGCTTGGTTAATGTTGCTAGTTATTGCGTACCCATTGGCTATTAGAATTGATGCCACAACCTCGCTATCGTTCACATTCATCTGGCAGCCATAGGTTTCAATGTAAACCTTAGGGCGGCTACTATCATCGCTCAGCGCACTTTCAAAAATGTTGGCATCTTCGGCATTAAAATCCATTGGAAATCTTATTTTTTGCAAAGGTAAGAATTTATGAATATTTTGCTTTAAGTGTCTAAAGTGATACAAATCAATAGAGGCTAAATATTTTTGTTAAGCACAAGTTTGTAGCTAACTTTGCACTTTACCTGTGACAAAAATAAAAAACTATGAGTGGACACAATAAATGGTCAACCATTAAACGCAAGAAAGGGGCTCTTGATGCCAAGCGTTCAAAGGAATTCTCTAGGATAATCAAGGAAATATCCGTTGCTGTAAAGGAGGGAGGGGCTGACCCTGAGGGTAACCCACGATTAAGGCTTGCCATTAACAACGCCAAAGGGGTAAACATGCCCAAGGAGAATATCCTAAGGGCTATTACTAAGGCTGAGAAAGATCCGGAAAACCTTCAGGAACTTACCTTTGAGGGCTATGGTCCGGGAGGCATTGCCATCTTTATTGAGTGCCTTACCGATAATAACAACCGAACCATTAGCGCAGTCCGTTCAACCCTGACCAAAAAAGGTGGAAACCTTGGAACCAACGGTTCACTGGCATTCCTTTTTAGCCGAAAAGGCATCTTTACCATTGCAAAGGATAAAATCAACCTTGATGAGGTGGAACTCGATCTTATTGATGCCGGGGCCCAAAACATCGATGACAATGGTGATTTCTATGTGGTTACTACCGAAATGGAAGATTTTGGCAGAATGAATAAGAAGCTTGAGGAACTGAAAATAGAGGTGGAAAATGCCAGCCTGCAACGTATTCCTAACGATTTCAAATCGGTTGATAAGGACACTGCCATGAAATTCCTGAAGCTGGTTGAGGAACTAGAGGATAACGACGACGTTCAGCAGGTTTACCATAACCTGGAGCTTACCGATGAGGTGATGGCTGCCATGGATAACGAATAAACACAATAAAACCTTTTACTCCCCTAATGCAGGGGAGTTTTTTTTATTTAGTATACACTGTATAATGCGGCCAATCAATCTAATTACTTTTGTGGGTATGGTATAACATTTGCTCTTACTAATTAAAACATAAAACATGAAGAATTTTTCTTTTAATTTACTTCTTTCCATTTTACTATTTGCGTTAGCAGGCTGTGGTAAATACAACGATCTAAATATCCATGGGGTTAAGGAGTATAGGTTTAGGGGGATGAAAGATGGTGTAATATTCCTAAACCTAACGCTCGATGTTGAAAACCCTAACCGGAAACCAATTGTAATAAAAGATATTCACTTTAAAGCTTGGCTAAACAATAGGGAACTTGGAAAGTTAAGGAGTAGCCATAAATTGAAAATAGAGGGCAAAAGTCGAAAAGATTATGAGGTCCCATTAGAGATTGTGCTCCGTACCCCAGCCGATGCATTTAAACTTATAGGCGAAGGGAAAAACCTGATTAACGTAATAGAGGTTGAAGGCTACATTAAAGGGGGAAAATTCCCGGTTGTAAAAAAAATTAACATCCCCCGGCAGCCACTAAGCGAGCTAGCCAACTCATTCCAAAAGAAATTTGTTATTACCGATACTCTTTCGGTTCAACCTGCTGTAATGCCATAGATAAATTTTTGCTATTTTTGCAACGAAATTATACTCTTTATGAGGAAAATTTTCCTACTCCTAGTGTTGCTCGGTTTAAGTTTTGGCATTTTTGCCCAAAACACAAACGGTACCACGCCCATACCAATAATTAATGAGCTTCAAGCACACAAGGTTGGCGAAGGTACAGTAACTATAAGGCAGAGCGAATCAATTACTCAAATCCATAACATTCGTTACTTGCATAATGCCAAATCGCCGGGGATGGAAGGGTATAGGATTCGAATATTCTTTGAACTCGGACAGTTTGCCCGGAAAAATTCTGAAGATATCATGCAGGCCTTTATGGAAAAATATCCCGGAGTACCTGTGTACCAGAATTACCAAAACCCATACTGGAAGGTATCGGTGGGCGATTACCGCTCGCGCGAAGAGGCTATCAAGTTTTACAACCAGATTATCAAGGATTACCCCAAAGCTTTCATTATTCCCGAACATATAAATTTTCCACCTCTAAATTAGTATGGCAACACCAGCAATCCGGCAACTGCAAAAGACTTCGCTAAAGATCCGCCAGGATGTAATTCGAAGCCTGACGGCCGCCGGATCGGGACACCTGGGAGGCTCACTTGGGCTTGCCGATGTTTTCACGGTTCTATACTTTAACACCCTAAACCATTTCCCTAAGGAACCTAACCACCCTAACCGCGATAGGCTAATCCTTTCCATTGGTCATGTTGCGCCAGTTTTGTACGCAACGCTTGCCAATGCAGGATACTTCCCGCATGAGGAACTGCTTACCTTACGCAAGCTAGGTACACGGCTACAAGGCCATCCGGGACGCGATCACGGTTTACCAGGAATTGAACTTTCAGCCGGTTCGTTAGGTCAGGGGTTATCGGTTGCTGTTGGGATGGCGCTCAGCGCTAAAATTGATAATTCCCAATGGCAAGTATACTCTGTGCACGGCGATGGCGAACTACAGGAAGGATCCATTTGGGAGGCTGCCATGAGCGCCGCTCACTACAAACTCGATAACCTGACTGCCATTGTTGATCGAAATTTCTGTCAGATTGATGGCTACACCCATAAAGTAATGGAACTTGAGCCCCTTAAACTTAAATGGGAGGCATTTGGGTGGCACGTTTTTGAATGCAATGGCAATAGTATTGATGAACTAATTGATGTTTTTGGTAAAACCCGCAACATCACTGGCAAACCTAAAGTAATTATTGCTAAAACCCAAATGGGCTTTGGTGTTAATTCCATTCAAGGCGATTACCGTTGGCACGGTAAAGCCCCAAACCCGAAGGAGGCAGAGAAATTTTTGGAAGAATTAGAAAAATATTACCACGAGCTAATCCATGGGTGAGTATATAAATAAAGGTGATAAAGCTACCCGCCTGGGATTTGGTGAAGGAGTTGCCGAAGCCGGTGAGGAATACCCCAACCTGGTTGTGCTTGGGGCCGATATCACCTCCTCGGTTGGATTGAATCTTTTTGCCGAACGTTTCCCCGAGAGGTTCTTCTCCTTTGGTATCGCTGAACAAAATATAGCCGCTGTTGCGGCTGGGTTAGCATTAACCAATAAGATTCCTGTCTTTTCTACATACGGCGTTTTTGCAGCATTCCGTGCTGCCGATCAAATTAGAATTTCAATTTGCTACAATAACGTTAAAGTTATAATTGGTGGCGCCCATGCGGGTATCTCAGTTGGCCCCGATGGTGCAACACACCAAGCCCTTAAGGATATTGCGGTTATACGTTCGCTCCCAAATATCACACTACTATCACCTGCCGATGCCAACCAGGCAAAGGCTGCCACCCTTGCCGCCATCAGCCAGGTTGAAGGGCCGGTTTACATCCGTTTCGGACGCGAACCAGTGCCCAATTTTACCGAGTCCAATCAGGTGTTTGAGGTTGGTAAGGGACAAGTCCTAAGAGCAGGAACCGATGTTGCAATTGTAGCCACCGGTCACATGGTATGGGAGGCACTCGAGGCATCAAAGCATCTTGCCAACCAGGGTGTTAATGCCATGGTGGTAAACATTCATACCATCAAACCTATTGATAAGCAGCTACTGGTTGATGTTGCTAAAGCAACAAAGCGTGTTGTAACAGTTGAGGAGCATCAGGTTCATGGAGGACTTGGTAGCGCAGTGGCTGAAGTACTTTCGCAGGAATACCCTGTCCCCATGAAGATAATTGGTATGCCCGATTGTTTTGGCGAATCGGGAACACCAGCTGAGTTGTTGCAGAAGTACGGTCTTAATGCTAATTCAATTGCCCAGCATGTTTTTCAGTTTGTAAATCGATTTAAACAATAAAACTTCAGGTAGATTCTATCTACCTTTTTTAATTGAATAATTTAGGAAGATATGAGCGAGCAGATTAAACACGAATGCGGGATTGCACTGATTAGGTTGCTTAAACCATTGGAGTACTATCAGCTTAAGTATGGTACCTGGCGATACGGACTTCACAAGCTTTACCTGCTTATGGAAAAGCAACATAACCGTGGCCAGGACGGCGCAGGGTTAACCACCATCAAGTTCGACCTTGCCCCGGGCAAAAAGTATATCGATAGGGAACGCTCAAACTCTTCAACTCCCATCAAGGATATTTTTGATGCTGTTAACAAAGGGATCAATAAGTACTCATCCAAACCCGAACTGCTAAACGATCCGGTTTTTGCCAAGGAAAATATTCCGTTTGCCGGGGAGCTATTCCTGGGACACCTGCGCTACGGAACCTTTGGCAATAACTCCATTGATTATGTTCATCCGGTAATGCGCGACAACAACTGGAAATCGCGTACGCTTGTCCTAGCTGGTAACTTCAACATGACAAACGTGGATGAGCTTTTCAAAAAGCTCGTCGATTTAGGCCAGCATCCTCGCGACTACTCCGATACGGTTACCGTACTTGAAAAAATTGGACATTTCCTCGACGAGGAAAACCAGCAGCTTTTCCGGCAGTACAAAAACGATGGTCATTCCAACATTGAAATAAGCAAGCTAATTGCAGAAAACATAAATGTTGCAAAAATCCTTCAGGCATCCACTAAAGATTTTGACGGTGGTTATGCTATGGCTGGCCTTATAGGCCATGGCGATGCGTTTGTGGTTCGTGACCCATGGGGAATTCGCCCGGCTTTCTACTATGCCAACGATGAGATAGCTGTTGTTGCATCGGAACGCCCGGTTATTCAGACTGTGCTTAACATTTCAACCGACGATGTAAAAGAAATTAAGCCCGGTTACGCGCTTATAATTAAGCGCAATGGTACAATACTACACGAGGAAATAAGAATACCCCAAACCCGAAAATCGTGCTCGTTTGAACGGATCTACTTCTCACGGGGAACCGATAAGGACATATACCAGGAACGCAAACGGTTAGGCGAATTTTTAACCCCTGCCATCCTTAAAGCCATTAACTACGACCATGAGAATACTGTTTTTTCCTATATCCCCAATACTGCCGAAACGGCTTTCCTTGGGATGGTAAAGGGCGTAGAAGACTATATAAAGAACGAAAAGAAACGCAGAATTCTGGAAAAAGGAGCTAACCTTACCGAAAAGGATATCGATGAAATAATATCAACTCGCCTAAGGGTAGAAAAAATTGCTGTAAAAGACGTAAAGCTACGCACCTTTATTGCGCAGGATAAAGGTCGCGAAGATCTGGTTGGTCACGTTTACGATATTACCTATGGAACTCTTCGTCCCGGAGTTGATAATTTAGTGGTAATTGACGATTCAATCGTTCGAGGGACAACCCTTCGTGAAAGCATTCTCCGAATACTTGATAGGCTTAAACCTGCACGCATAATTGTTGTATCATCGTCGCCACAAATCCGCTACCCCGATTGCTACGGAATTGACATGGCTAAGCTCAGCGATTTTGTGGCCTTCCGTGCAGCTATTGAACTGCTAAAGGAAACCGGTCAAGAGGGAGTTATTAATAGCGTTTACCGCAAGTGCAAGGAGCAACAAAACCTGCCCAAGGAGCAAATAATTAACTATGTAAAGGAGATCTACCGCCCGTTTACCGATGAGCAGATTTCGCAAAAAATTGCTCAGCTTCTTACCCCAAAGGATGTAAAGGCAGAAGTAAAAATAGTTTACCAATCCATTGAAAATCTACACAAGGCTTGCCCTAACGACCAAGGCGACTGGTACTTTACCGGCGACTACCCCACCCCTGGTGGTAACCGAGTGGTAAACAATTCGTTTATCAACTTTATTGAGGGCCGAAATCAGAGGGCGTATTGATAAGGTTAAAGGATAAAGGATAAAGGTTAAAGATAGAGGATAAATAGTAGAGGTTTAACTTTCAGGGTTATTTTGAATCCTTCCCCCACCTTAAACTCAAGTGGTACTTATCCTTTAACCTCTTTATAAAGGTTGATATATGCCGCTCAACCTTATGCTGGTAAATATCAGGAATGGTTATGAGAATGGCAGTTTCCTCAACATCGCCAAAGTAAGGATTAATAACCGTACCAAACACTTTCATGGATGGGCTTAGGTTCATGTATGAGTTGATAAGGGGTGGAATTCGCTCACCAAACTCGCGTATTTTTTTGGACAAAATCTTGTAGTCTTCTTCATAATTCTTACCAGTAAATACCTGGGCCATAGCCTGCCTGTCGATATTTACCTCAATTGGATGAATTGGTGTTACCAGGTTCTCGGTATCCTTGAAATATTTTTCAAAAAAGTAGAGCAACAAATTACGTGCTTCAACATTGTAGGAACGATACATGGTAACCTTACCAAAGAAATACTTGATATGGGGGTTCAGCACAATGAGCGCTCCCAGGCCATCCCAGAGGTTATCGAGCGCATATAATCCCTTTCCGCTTCGGGAAAGCGACTGGTACTTTGGCTGAACAAATGAGCGTCCCAGCTCAATCATCTGGGGCATGTACTCATTAATAAACTTATCGGAAAAGTTAAACAAATGCTTGGTCGATAGGTTTATCTCCTCACCCTTGCTTGGGTCAACGCTGTGAAAACGATACCCGCCAAGTATCTCCCTTTCGTGTGGATCCCACACTATAAGCTGTTTGTAGCAATTCACACAGGTGTCGTACTCATCAATATCAACCTCCTCTCCGGTGCCTCCCCCTGCCGACCTGAAAGTAAGCTCCCTAAGCCGACCTACCTCACGCATCAGGTTGGGTGCGTTATGGGCTGTAAATATGTAAAGCTCGTTGTTTGCGTTATTGGTATGCCTAACAAGCTTATCGGGGGTAAGCTCATTAAGGAGTAGTTCCCTGTCAACCGGTTCAATTATTTGCTTCATGGCGGTTAGTGTTTATTTGAGTTTTGTTTTCCTAATCCATACACTATAGCTTTCACCCATTTTGCCCATTCTGCTGGAGATTTTGAACTATCGAAAGTAGTGTATGGAATTGGCTCCCCAATTATTACAGTAATGCTTTTGCCTTTTTGCTTAAACATCTCATTAACGAGGTAAAGCATCTCAATGTTTGCCTTTATTCCCAAAAAAGTTCTCAACTTTGCTAAATTGTAAAAGAAATTGGAGTTCCTGCCGCTAAAGAATACCGGTACAATGTCGCGCTTATGCTGAATTGCTTTAACAATAAAACTTTTTTTCCACTCCAAATCCTCAATTCGGCCATGCTGCTTGCGAGAGCATAAGCCTGCCGGGAAGTACAGCACCTGTGCATCGGAAGCAAAGGTAGCATCCATTAGCTTTACATTTTGGGAACTTTGTGCACCATGCTTGTTAATGGGAATGAATATGTTATGTAATTGAGTGATATGCATTAGCAAATCGTTCACGGGAAATTTTACTTCAGGATATCGTTTACCTAACAGGTGAATCAGAATCATTCCGTCCAAACCGCCTAGCGGATGGTTCGAGGCAAACAGGTATCTACCATCGGGTTTAAGGTTCTCAATTCCTTTTACCGAATAGGTAACCTGCATAACCTTAAGCGCTTCGTCAATAAAATCAACCCCTTGTTTATGCCCGTGCTTTTGAAGCACCTCATTAATCTCGTCCTGATGAATGATTCGCTTTAGGTATCGAACAATAAAACGAGGCAATGCCCTTTGAAGCCGTGGACTTTTTGAGGCAATTACTTTATCGATATCGATTAGGTTTTGCTGCACTTCGTAATAAATTTAAGTGCAAATATAATAAAACCCAAGGATGATTATTCTAATATACTTGCTGATACTTCAATCTATCGAATTGAAATCCAAAAGGAAGCAATACCGTTAAGCATCATCTGTACACCAATGGTAGCAACAATTAGCCCGAATATTCGCACAAGTGGGCCCATCAGGTTGAACCGGTTAAGGGCCTTGCCTATTGGCCTTGAGTAATACATGAAAAGGTAGTTTACCCCCAAGGCTACCGCCATTGATACAATGGTATTGGTATGACCGTAGTGCGCTGGGAAAGTAACCGCTGCCGTAATGGTTGCCGGTCCCGCAATCATAGGAATAGCTATTGGAACCGCTGTTATATCCTTGAGGTTTACGCCTGAATCAACACGAATGAAAGCCCCCTTCTGCAATCCATTTATTCCATTGTAGAATAGCACTATGCCCGATGTAATCTGAAAAGCATAAAGCTCAACATGAAATACATAGCTAAATACCAGCTCACCTAAAAGAAGAAAGAATAGCAAAACAATAAACGCTGTGAGTGTAGCCTTAGTGGCAATAAATCGAGTTTTTGACTCATCAAACTGCGCCTGCAGGGTTGTCATTACAAATACTTTCTGTATTGGGTTTACCAATGCCAGCAGGGCAACCATGCAACTTAACAGGAATTTTAGCTTAAAGGCCATCATGGTAAAAAAATAGGTGGACACTTTTTAGTATCCACCTAAATTACATATATTTTATTTATATACCTACAATAGTAAACTCTACCCTTCGGTTTTCAGCACGACCTTTGGCGGTGGCATTGCTTGCCTTGGGTTTGCTTGGACCGTATCCCTTGGATGTAATTCTTTCCTTAGGAATACCCATTTTTATAATATAATCGGCAACTGATTTTGCCCTGGCATCGGATAGCCGCTGGTTAACAACAGCCGACCCTGTATTATCGGTATGTCCGCCAATTTCTACTATTACATTGGGGTATTCATTTAGGAACTCAACCAGGGCGTTAAGTGAGCGGAACGACTGTGGTTTCAGGGTTGCTTTACCAACGTCAAAGTAGATGAAGTCAATATTAACTGATTGACCAACCTCAATTGGAGTTACGTAAAAGTTCTTGGCAATTTTAGTTCCTTTTTTCACTTTGGTTAGGTCAACCTGCTCGTACTTATTGTAAAAGTTTTTAACGGAAGGCAGAACGTCATACGATACACCAACGGGCAACTTCAAGGTATAGCTTGCCGATGTGGAGTCGTAAATAAATCCTCTGGTTTCAGTTCCGTTTACCTTTAGCTTCACGGGCACCTCTTTTTCAAGGGGTTGTCCTGTCTTCAAGTTAATAACCTTACCGCTTAGTATTGCCATGTTAGCATCTTTACGCTCAGCGTAAACCTCATGCTTAACCTGGGTAAACTCAACGTAACCGGTTAAATCGAGCTGATTATCTAACGGATTGTAATCCTTTGATTCAATTGCTGTAACGTATTTCTTTCCAAAAGGTAATCGTACCTTAAACTCACCTGTTACTGGATCGATGCTAACGCTATCGGCAGTTGAACCATTAATCTTAAGCTTGGGTGCTGAAGCCCCAATGATTGGCGTAAAGGTTGAATTATCGAGCGCAACCCCATTCACCTCAACCCAGGGTACTGTTGTGGCATAAAAATCAACCTGTTTCTCCGTATAGTACTTTGCATTGGTTACATCAACAGTATCGGTTTTACTTGTAAAGTTGGGCAAGTTAAGGGAAAGTATGTATCTGTTCCCTAATGGTAGGGTCATACCGTATTTGGCTATTTCGGCCTCATACTTTACCGAATCGCTTGTAGCCCCATTTACCAAAATCTGGTATTTCATTTCAGGGTTAATCGGGAGTCCAGTTCGAGTATTTATTACCTTACCGTAAATCCTTACTAATGGTATGGGCTGCAGGTATAAATTCTTTGACATTTCAGAGTATTCCTTAACGGCAGTTAAATCTAATGTATCGGGGATGCCCACCCAGTTGGCCAGCTCAGGAATTAAGGAATGTTTTTTCCCAAAGGGAAGAAGTAGCTCATACGAAGCTGAGGCCCTATCAATTTTTAAACTATCCGACTTTTTCCCATTAACAAGAATGTTGTATCCGGTATCGGCAAGCATAAGACTCTCCTCGGCCTTGTTCATTACAAGCCCGGTCAACTTTACATAGGGGAACTCTTCGTAAATCTTTACCCGCATAATTTCCGAATGCTCCTTCTTTGAGCTTGATGAGCAGTAGTAGGCCCAACTTTCCTTAGCGTTTAAACGGTAGTAGTTTTCCCAACCCGGTGTATTAATGGTATCGTTTAGGGCAGTGGGCGCCGACCAGTTTAGGTAAGTGTCGTCGGTGCGGTTAGCCATGTATATATTGTTGTTCCCATCAACCTTGCAGCTGAAGAAAAGAGCATTGCCATCCTTGCTTAGGAATGGCGCCTCGTAGCTATCGCCAAGCGCACCATTGCCAATCTTTACCTTTTTGGGTTTTGAGTAACCATCGCCCTCTTTTACCGAAAGGTATATTGAATGATTTTTCCCACCCGCACGCTTACTGAACGATGTAAGTAAATATTTTCCATCGGGGGTAAGGTATGCAGTTGTTGTTAAACCTTTGTTCATCCTGGTAAACCCCTTCACGTTCAACTGCCTGGGCTTACCCCATGTGTTTTCATCAATCCTCTCAATAACCGATAGGCCTCTTTCAGTCCAGTACTTTCCGTTCTCAGAGTAATGGCCATTGATTACAAACGTTTTACCATCATCGAGTATGCCAAAAATTGCATTGTAGCGACCAATGTTAATGGAATTGGGTAAACGCTTAGCTTCGCTCCAGGTGCCATCGGGGTTCAATGTTGTGCACCATATATCTTGACTATCGGTCTCGCCAAACCTATTCTCAGGGTGATTAACCCTTGTGAAATACAGGGTTTTCCCGTCGGGGCTTAGTATTGGATTGATTTCAGCATACCCTGAGTTAATCTCACCGCTCAGCTTTTGAGGGGTAAAACCGGTTTGTGCAAATATCTTGGAACCAAAACTAATTATGCTGAGTGCTATGAGGATTCTGCTTACAACTTTTAGTTTCATCGCTTTTACCTTTAAATTGAATAATTGCTGAATAATCGGTATTTGGAAATTTAGCGGTAAGGCAACCCTTGAGGTGGGTTAACCCTGCCAAATACAAAATTGATTCCAACCCTAACATTGGCGTTGGTGAATGCCAGCGGGTCAATTGCCGGGTACAGATTATCGGCTACAACAAATATCTGCAAAGGCCCTGGTTTTATTACAAGACCTACACCCAAATTGGGCATGGATCTTTGGTAAATCGATGCTGTACCTACTAGCTGGAAAAACCGTCCAATCCCCTGTGAGAATCCTAGCGTGATTGAAGGGTAAAGTCTCTTATTGTAAAAGGCAGCAAATGTAAGCCCAAGGGTAGTTCTTCGGGTTATATCGTAAGTTGCTGAGAAATTGAACTTAGGGTTAAGCCAGGTAGTGTAGGAAACAGCAATGGTATCGCGGGTAAAATCATCTTCCATCTTTTGCAGCAACGAGTCAACATTCACCTCGTTCCCTCTCAGAAAATCGCCTAGTATATCTAAGCCCTCAAATTTTGTTTGACCCTTTAGGGTGTATGTTTCCACCTCGTTCTTCCACTTTATGAAACCAATGTCGTAAAACGAGAATGAGAGCTTCATTTTTTCATCGAATTTGTAGGTAGCCCCACCGCTAATGGAGAACCCTTTGTTAGCAAAGCCCGAGAGCTTATTGGTTACCCAAGTCCCATCTACATTATCGAAACTAATATCGCCTTCGGCATCTTTAGGAATTCCCGATGTACGCAACTGGCCATCGGCTGCAGCCGTGTGGGCATACATAGCAGTATCAATATCAATTTTCAGACTCTTTGGGTTAAAGTTGATGTTTGCCAATCCCTGCAACAAGCTAATCCTTCCGGCAAAAGTCCAACCAGGCAAGTCCTTAAGGTATCCTACTGTGTACTCGTTATAAACCGATATGTCAGTTTTTAGGTTCGATAAATCCAAGGTTGAGCCAACAAACTGCTTATTCCCCTCAATGGCTAAGCTAAAAAGTTCACGTGGGTACTGGAGTGTTGCAGTTGCGTTCTGGCGCATGGCAAACCAGGTAAAGGACGATTTTCCTTTAACACGTATATGAAAGATATCAACGTTTTCTCCAACATAGATTAAATTCTTATCGTTCATATCGCCCAATAGGCTGTTAAGGTTAACGTACATCGTATCGTTCCGATAGTTCAGGAAACTCTTTGGCTGAAAACCATTGCTTATGGCTTGACCAAACACGCTAAATCCCATGCTAAAGGTATGCTCAGGCATTGTGGTGGGATTTACAAACGATGCCTGAAACACATTACGCATGTATGGCAGGGTTACCTCGGGCTGGGCTTTTGCCAGCAGTGAGGTAAATAGAATGAATGTGAAAAAAATATATCGTTTCATTGGAGTCATAAATTTCAGAATACTAATTATTTAAATCCACATTACCTTCGAGCTCAACGCTAAACATCGTTTCGAGGGTATTGGTTGATTCCACAACTACGTTTTGGTGTGTGTTTCCCCCGGTTTGCATTCGGGCCTGTATAACTAATTTGGTTGCATTCTTCATTTGATCATACTTGCTTTTGTTGATATCAATGAATGCCCAATTAGTTGTAGGTGATGATGTTTTGCCTGTTGTGGGATTTACTACTGAACTCTTTACCAGCATCAGCTCTGAAGCCTCGTCGTAAAGCTGGGTTAGTAACGTGTTTGCATCGTCCAGGAAGTATCCCTGAATGTAAATGTTAAAGGGAATGCTATTGATAAACTTAAACTTCAACCTTATTTTAAGGGCATCATCGTTTACAAGCTTTAAATCCTTTTCTAAATCGGGCAGTTCCACTTCCACGGTATCGCGTATTACTAAATTGTCAACCCATCCGGCAAGGGGGAATTCAATCTCGTTTATCATTCTTAGGGTTGAAGTTTTGCGAACAAAGTAGTCGTGATTGGTAGTGGCATCGCCCACGGTTACCGTTGGTCTGATTAGTATCTCATTGGGTGCAATAGCCAGAAAATCTTCAAGATTTGAATTGTTATGGTCAACGTATTTTGAGTCAACCTCAGGCTGCTGTTGGGTTAGCGAGGTTAAATACTTAATACTATTGGGCTGAGCTAGAAGCAACGACCCAGTTGGTGGTACCCCCTCATTTACAAGGCTAACCTGTTGACTGGTGTTAGTGTTTGTGGCATCAAAGTTAACAGTGCTGAATGCAAGAGGAATACCAAATAAATTCTCAAAGGTCATGGTAAGCTTTGGTTCCGAAAGGAAAAAGTCGGCATCAATTGACGAGCTAAATGCATCGAGGGTAAGGTTGATGTCGTTCAAGGGAAATGTCTCATTTAGCTTACCCTGTAAGTAATCAAAATCTAATCCTGTAAGTGAAACCTGGATGTTAGCATCATCTGATAGAGTTATAGGATTACCCAACGAATGAATGGTTAATTCAACCTCCACTGTAAGGGTGTTATATAAGAGACCACTAGTAAGGTTTAGAGTGTAATCCGTTAGGTCTTGGTTATTGGTGTAAGTCTGGCTGGGAAGAGTAGTATTCATGGCAAAAACCAGAGGGTTCCCTAATTGGTCGCGTATGGAAGGGAACCGGATAATTGCGCTAATGCTGTTTTGGAAATTATTGGTTATTACCATGTTTATATTCCCGGCCGATAGCTTTACTAACTTTACTTCAGCCCCAGCAATGCTATTGTATGTTTCAGTGTATTGTTTTGTAAATGGTCCCCATGTTTCTCCAGCAGGTACAGGAACTCCCGGGACTTCACCTGCATCGAGCTGATACTGCTTGGTAAAGTTGAAATCCGGAAACGAATACCTATCGGCTGCGTTAAACAAATCCATTGTATCCCTGAATGCTATAAAAAACCTGGTATCGCCAGGTTTAGTAAATATTATTGTATTAGCATCCTCTCGTTCAACAATATCGTTGAACGAAATAGTTGATTTAACCACTGGGACAACCATTTTAGGCGAAATGGGTTCAACCTTGATGTTATCGAACTGCGAAAAATCGTAACACCCTCCCAGTCCAGTCAAACCAACAATAAACAGTGATTTTAATAATAATTTACTAGTTTTCATATTCCCCTTTTTTACTTCAATCAATACTAATAATTCTTCTTTAAAAGACTGCTCAAGTTACGAATAATACTAATACGAGTCAACCTATTCTTAACTAATCCATAATACTTTTAGGCTTTGAATTAATTTATCATGCTTAAAGAGGTATAGCGCATCACAAGAGATAAATGCTTATCGTATTACTCGGATTACTGGTTTAGTATAAACCCAAATTCATAAATCGAATTTTTCAATTGACTAATCTCGGTTAATTTGTTGTAATAATAGGCGTTGAAGGGATAGAATTTATTGTCTTACCAAATAAAAAAGGAGGGGAATATAATATTCCCCTCCCGTTTTCAACTATAATAAAGATTTTAGTAGAAATTGTACCTTTTGTCAACTACGCCAGCATTGTTCTTTAAGGCCTCAAATACCTCATAGTATGAACGGGATTGATACATGTTTGCAATCCTATACTTTTCGGCATTGGCATCGCCCTCCTCCTTAACCGATGAGGTAACAGTAAGCACAAATACACCATTATTACCCTTAATCGGCCCTGCAAGTTTCCCTTCAGATGACACTGAAGCAACACCAATTACTGCAGGTTCAATACCAGCATAGGGTAGAGTTAACGAGCTGAACGAAACATTCTCAGCTTTTTCAACATTTGCGCCTATAGCCTGAGCTACGGCATAGATATCGGATTTGCCGCTCATGGCCTTCTTAACCTTTTCCATCAGGAGTTCGGCCTTCTTTTCACGAATAACACGAACTTTAACATCGGCCGCAACCTGCTTGAGCGGAGCAATACCCTCTTCGCGGACAGTTGTGAGGGCAGCCACAACATAATTGTCGCCAAACTGCATTACATCTGAAACATCGCCTTTCTTGGCGCGAAAAGCCCAACGTATTAATTCCCGGGGTTGCTCTAACCCAGCAATACTCCTGTCGTTCTGCAATAGATTGTTTGCTACGCGACGGGTATACTTGTTCTGATCGGCAGCTGCTGCAAATTTCTCGTAATCACGGTTATTCCCTGCAAAAGCTGCAGCTTTATTGTAAACCTGCGATGTTGTATAAGAGCTAGGAACAATTTTGCGTTCAAGGGTAGCAATCTGTACTTTCTTTTCCTCCTTGCCCCTATCAACAACCTGAAGTACATGGAAACCAAACTGGGTTTCTACAACCTTAATCTCACCCTTGCTACTGCTAAACGATGCCTTATCGAACTCGGGAACCATCATACCGCTAGGGAACCAACCTAAATCACCGCCCTTGTCCTTTGATCCGGGATCGTCGGAAAATTTAGCTGCTAGCTGATCCCAACTACCACCACGTTTTAAAACGTTCATAATACTGTCGGCTTTAGCCTTAGCCTTCTCGCGCTCCTCAGCAGATTGACTTCTCAAACCTATAAGTATGTGGCGAGCCTTTACGCTGTCGGGCATCATTTTAACATCAACCAACCTCGAGGCCTTGAAGCTATCGCCATCGCGATAGATATTCAGTAAACTTCCAACAGAGCTAGCGAATGCCCAAGCACGAACATTTTCAGGTAATTCCGAGGCCTTGTAGTACTTGGAATCGAACTTTGAGTCGGAATTCAGGGTAACATACTGAGCGGGATCGGAAGCACCAATAAAATCGGGCAAAGCCTTTTGGATCCATGCCTCAGCATCGTTCACATCGGCTTCCGAAGGAAGAATGGGGAATACAACGTACTCAATATCGCGCGAGGCTGTTTGCTTGTATTCGTTTTGGTGCGATTTGTAGTATGCCTTTATATCGCTATTGGAAATCTTAACCAGCGAATCAGAAATTGACTGGTACGAAGCAACAGTATAGTCAAAGTTAACCTTGCTGGTTCGGTCGTTAACAGCACGTTTGGTTTGTATTGAGGTAACACCTAAACCCTTACGAACCAGAGTTAGGTACTTATTGAACAAGCGGTCTTTCTGAATTTCATTCTCAATAAATAACCAGTAGGCTTTAGCCCTTGGGTCTCTATCCAAATTCTGAAGGAAGTTTGTAAGAAACGCTTTGTTTACCTCGCCGGTTTGAGGATCGCCAAACTGTTGCCTGATGAAGGGGTGTATATTCCGCCCTTGAACCATATCAAAAAGTTCGTCCTCATGAATCTCAAGCCCTAAACGCTTATATTCGGGTTGGAGAATATTAGCCCTAAGCAAATCCTGCCAAACCTGTTCACGAATTTGAAGCATTTGCTGCTCGTTCAGCGATGATTGTTGCGAGAAAAGCTTCTGTAAATTCTCATTTTCGCTAACCTTAGCCTGATACTCCTCGTAGGATATGGAACTGCCGGCTATCTCGGCAATTTCCATTTGTGAGCGATTAAAGAACACTCCTCCCGATGTAATAAAATCGCCAAGTATAAAGGCAAAAAGAGCCAATCCAATTACTACAGAAACCAATACGCCTGCACGGTTTCTAATTCTTTCAAGTGTTGCCATCTACAAGTATATTTTAAGGTACAATAATATTTTTCGAGCCACGAATATAGTAATTTTCAACAATAAGCAGTTTAACTGCCTGATAATTTTTTAACAACCGTTAAAAACCAGTAGTAACCTAGTCAATAACCAGTCGAACCAGGTCGATTCGCGTTTTATTCACCCTAAGAATTTTAAAGTCAAAGTTTTGGATTTTTACCGAATCGCCAGGCTTTGGTAAACTCTGGTAGTGATGAAGAATGAATCCGGCTATAGTCTCATACTCGTCCGATTCTGGAATACTTAGCCCATAAGCCTCATTGACGTGTGATACCTCAACGCGTCCTGAGAGAATGTATTCCTTATCGGTAAGCTTTTTCTCAACTAGCTCGTTTAAATCGTGCTCATCGTCAATTTCACCAAAAATTTCTTCAATGATATCCTCAATGGTAACCAGGCCTGACGTTCCTCCAAACTCATCTACCACAATAGCCATACTTTTATGGGCCTTAATGAAGTGGGTGAGCAACTCATTGGCCTTCATGGTTTCAGGGAAAAAATCAACATCAATAATACACTCCTTTATGGATTTGGGTTTTAGGAAAAGTGATTTTGAATTGACATACCCAATGATGTTGTCGATTGAGCCGCGATATACCGGGATACGTGAATACATAGTTTCAGCAAATAGCTTTTTGAGCTGCTCTACGGAATCGTCTATGTCAATTGCCTCAATATCAGTACGGGGAATCATACAATCACGAATACGCACCTCTGAAAAATCGAGTGCTTTTTGAAAGTATTTCAGTTCCTGCTCATCGCCACTATCGTCAGCTGAGGTGGCCTGTTCCACAAGATGGTCTAGGTCAACCTTACTGAAAATTCGTTGTTCCTCGCCACTATTTATCCTCATCCTAAAAACCAAACGAATTATCCAGTACGATAGCCAGGAAACAAATTTACTAACCGGATAGAACAATACGTAAAAAATAAATATAGGTATTGCAAAAAAATTAAGTAAGGCATTGGCGTACTGACGAAATATTGATTTTGGAAGGAACTCACCTGTAAGTAATATTACCAATGTTGCAATAAGCGTTTGGGTAAGCAAAAGCAACATGGGAAACTGATTTAACGGTCCAAGTAGTGGCGTTAAAACATTTGCCGTTACAATACCATAAATTACCAGGGTGATGTTGTTGCCTACCAGCATGGTGGCAATAAACTGTTCCTTGTTCCGATAAAAAATATCGAGAATTCGAGAGGTTAAACGGCCATGCTTCCGTTCCAGCTCAAAGCGTAACTTATTTGATGATAGAAAAGCTATCTCAACACCCGAAAAGAAAGCCGAAAACAAAATAGCAACCGCTATTACCAGTAGCTGTGTTCCCATCTTTTACTGTTGGTTCTCCAGTTTCCTTCGCCTGCTTCGTCGCAGAAAATACATGAGTAAAGCAAATGGAGCCAATACAAAAAACATGTAACTGTTGCTAAATCCTTTGTAGGTAGCCCAAATTCCGATACCCAAGCAAAATAGGGCAAGGGCAAGCCAGATTAACTCTAAGATAAATGCCAGCTTATTCATATATAAAAGTTTGTATTGTTTACACTAGGTAAAGGTACAAAAAAAGGATTGTATGTCAATACAACCCTTAAATGCTTTAAACGAATTAATTATTACTGGTCAACCTCAAACTCGCCATCATAGGGCTCTTTAACTTCCCAGTTATCAAAATTCTCATCGGCAATCATTCCCTTTCCATATATAATGCCGCTAACGCTATTAATTTTAACATTAACGTTAGTGTAAATGATGCGCTTATTCTGATCCCAATAAAGTTCTTCAGTGTAAAGCTGTTCGCCCTTCCTGTTTTTAGCCACTACGTTGTTCTTTGCCTGCCAAAGCAATTTCTTTTCGTAGTAAATGGCATAGTTTGCTGTAAGGCTCGACTCCTGCTTTAACTCATTATCGTAAGTGTAAACTGTTATCCCTTTAGGAAACTCGGTGTAGGGCTCATCGGCAAACTGGTAGTAAACCGTTTCAGGGGCAATTACCTTTAAAACCACTTTACCCCCCTCAGTGTAAACTACCTCTGAATTATAGGCAGTAACACCGGGTGTGGTTTTGATATCGGAAAGGTAAACTATAGCCTCAGAATCGCCCTTACAAGAAACGAAAAATAAAGAAGTAGCCCCCACCAGGGTGAGGACTACTATATTCTTAAATACTTTTATGTTTAACCTAATCATTTTTACTTTCTATCCCTTACAGTTGTACGCTCATTAATCCAGCATCCTACTGTGTATGAATCGCCAACCTTTAAATCGTAGAAGAAGATGTCCTCTTTTGAGGGGTAGTACTGGCTGTAAGTGCTTATGAGGTTATCCATTGCATCGGTAAGTTCAGGATCAACCTGCTTTGCCTTAATGTATTTATCCACTGCAGCCCAGTAAACAGTCTTCTTTTCAAAATCGTTGCTGCCACAGTTGCGCTCGCTTGCATATACATCGCCAATCAGTTTATAGGCTTTACCCATGTTGGGATTTTCCTCAATGGCCTTTAATGCAATTTCTCTGGCTTTGGGCAAATTCTTAAGTTCAGTGAAAGTGAGCAGTGCAAGTTCATAGTAAATGTTGGCTCTCTTTTCTACAGCCGATTCAAGGTTAATTGCCTCATTGTAATACTTTTCTGCCTCACGGGCATTCTTTGCTTCGTACTGCAGCCTGGCAATATCAAGAGCTAAATCGGCATTAGGCTCTCCCTTAAAAATTTGTATGCTGGCATTTAAGTATAGTGGGTGGCTAGTGCACCTATTTGCCGACATCAGCGAGCGAATTTTTTTGCAAAGGTTTACATCCTCTGGAGTTGCCTTAAAACGGGGCTCAAAAAGAGCAATAACGTTATCGCAGTTAGCTACGCCCATGCCAGCAAAAATAGCATCAATTCCATCCTTTGCCTGTTTTACTTTATCATCGCTGGGGTTGGCTGTCACCTGAGCATCAATATAGTCGCTCACCTGTGAGTAAAGCTCAATTACCTGATCGGCAGTCAACTTTTTGTTGTCGTACATAGCCTTTGCAATTGAAACATAGGCAAAGAGTGTTGATGGGTTTGTATTAGCCTTTTCAATGCTAATAGCCTCCTTGGCAATGTTAAAGGCCTCCTCGTAACGGTCCGGCGCAAGAGTAAATAGATCTTCAGCCTTCTGGCCAAGAACCATACCCTTTTTATCAAAATGGGTAATACGGAGGTCGTAAATCATCATCAGTGAGTCAACTAAGGCCTTCTTCTGGGCAGGATCAGCAACCTCCTCGTAACGAACCTTTAAAAGTCTTACGCCTCTAATGTATGTGTTAATACTGGCTGCGGGACAAATCCTAATAACATTCTGCCAAGGTTTATAGGCATCCTTATAGTTGTTTTGCTGGTAGAACGTCCCGTAAAGCGATAGGTTTTTAGCACATTCCTTCCGGGATTCCTCATCGGGCCCATACTTTGGATTCTCAAGGTATGACTGTGCAATAGCGGAAGTGCTTACAGTAACAAGTAAAACACCTGCAAATAACCTAATGTAACTTCTGAACTTCATGGCTTCTGGTTTTATTTGGACATTAAACTTTAATTGTATTTCCGTTTAAAGAACCAGGGGTAGTCATAGAATGTAAGGCTTACATTCAATGCCCCAAAGGTCTCTTTTATTAAGTAGTTTTCATCAGTTCCCCTTTTTCCAACCTCAAATGAGACATTTACCTTGGTTTTTCCCTTTAACGGTAAACCTGCTCCAAATGTTATGCCAAAATCATTTATTTGTTTTCCACCCACTATCAGGTTCGATTTATTTGAGAAAAACCCGGCCCGGTAGTTCACTTTCTTAGCATAGCTCTTCAAATCCATTCTGTTTGGGGTAAATTCAACTCCAAATCGAACCGATTGCATTTTTGCCATGGGTGTGTTTACATTGAAAGGGGTGGTTTTTGACCAGTCCTGTGTAAAGTATTCACCCATAATAGTAAGCTTATCCTTATAAGTAAATGCTAAACCAGCATTCACGCTCCAGGGTAATTCAAGTTTCGATTGCCTATCGGGATGAGGGTAAAGTGTGTCGAGTAGGTTACTTTCAAGGGTTGCAAACCATTTCTGGGTCATATTTATGTTTTTCCCAAGCTGGTAGGTTCCCCCAAGTGTAATATTTGTATTGTTTTCCTTATCGAGAACAAGCGAATACTGTACTCCAAAGTTAAAGTTGATATCGCTTACCTGAAAGCTGGATCGAATATACCCGTTGGTATAAGGATTGTAGCTAAGAGGGAATTCTATGTCGTTGTTGTAATCAAGGCTACCGAAGTAGTATAACATGTTAAACCCAACCGCTAAGTTTTTAACCGGACTTACACCCATTCCAACAAATGCTTGGTTAATTCCTCCTCTGCCGGTATGGTAGTACTTTATCCTTCCAATAGTGCTCAGGATGTAGGGATCGGTCTCGAAACGGAGTAACCTGTACCCTACAAAGCTGTATGGCGTTAAACCCGCAGCAAATCCTATCCGTTTGGTTATAGGGAACGATATAGCAATATGATGAATGCCACCTGCGCTATTACGCGATGTTTGTGGATTAAGATACTGGTCATAACCTGTAAAACCGCTCGTGTTGGTCTCTATACCAAAATCAAACAGGAACGACATGCTATCCCTTTGGGCGTAGGATGCAGGGTTGTTGAAATTAATAACGGTCTCGCTCCTATAGGGTTGCGATACCCCTCCCATTGAACGGTTTTGGGTAAACCCTGGCTGACTCAAAACTCCAATTCCATACCGTGAGTATGGCGAATAAGTGTTGAGGTTTTGTGCTCCTGCAAATTCTGAAAGGCTTAACAGCCCTGCCAAAATCAAAAAACGTTGAAATGCTATTCTATACATTGAATTCAAGTATTCTGTTTAAACCAATTACCATTAAAAATGGGTTCACAAATATGCTATTTTTTAACATATTAGCCAAGAAATTTGCATCGCCACCTGTTAAAACCACATCACAACCCTCATAAATTGAGTTAATTTTTCCGACATAACCCTCAATTTCCAGAACAGTTCCATTAATTACTCCGGAACTAATACATTCAACCGTTGATGTTCCAACAATATCAACAATTTTAAAATGCTCAATTAACGGTAACTTAGCAGTATAGTCGTTAAGTGCCTTAAAGCGTAAACGTAACCCAGGCGATATAGCGCCTCCCTTGTATACCCCTTCACTGGTAACCAAATCGTAGGTTATGGCTGTTCCAGCATCAATTACTAAAACGTTCTGGTTCGGGAAAAGGTAGTTTGCGCCAACCGCCAGCGCAAGCCTGTCGAAACCCAAGGTTTCGGGGGTAGAGTATTCGTTTTTTAGGGGGATATTAGTATTTGCACCGGCAATATGTACAGGCAAGTTTTGCCTTAACCATACCAAGGTGTTAACGGGTATTTTACCAACAGCCGAAACAATGCATCTCTCGGGCTTAAAATCATTAATGATTGGCATTAAATCGTCAATATCAAGCTCATGAAAGCTCTGGAAGAATCTTACTTCCTTTCCATCGGCTATGGCAACCTTGCTTAAAGTATTTCCTATATCAATAATTAGGTTCATAATTTGCTTTAAGTTACTAACGGACATTATCGAGCATTTGTTGTAGAATATCAATAGCCTTACCTACTCCTTTTACGTCCTTAATGGTTAAAATGAGCTTTTCGTTACCCTCTTTCATGGAAAAAATACCTGGGTTACGCAAAATATAGTTAATGATTCGTTCAAAAGTAGATGTTCTGTAAAACGGTGATAGCTGATTGGTAATAAAGTAGGCGTGAGCTTTACCGTTTTTGAGAATAATCTTTTCTATTCCCAATTCCACGGCTATCCATCGTAACTTCACAATGCTCATCAACTCAATAACAGTATCGGGAATTGGGCCAAACCTATCGCGAAGCTCGCTAGCAAATACTTCAAGGTCCTGAGAGTTTTTTATGGAATCAAGTTCTCTGTAGAGCTTTATTCGCTCGGCAGTATTTGAAACGTAGTAATCGGGGATTAAAACCTCAAGGTCAGTTTCAACCTGACAATCGGTATTGCTACCTACCCATTTATCGGTTCTAGTTTCAGCCTGTTGGGTTGAAAATAGATCACGGAAATCGGTTTCCTTTAGTTCCTGAATTGCCTCATCGAGTATTCGCTGGTAGGTTTCGTAACCAATTTCTGAGATAAAACCGCTCTGTTCAGCACCAAGTAGGTTTCCGGCACCCCTAATATCCAAATCCTGCATGGCAATGCTAAAACCGCTTCCTAACTCTGAGAACTCCTCAATGGCTTTTAACCTCCTCCTCGCTTCAGGTGTTAGCGATTCGAGCGGAGGGGCCAAAAGGTAACAGAAAGCTTTTTTGTTTGAACGGCCTACCCTACCGCGCAGCTGATGCAAATCGCTTAGCCCAAACATGTGGGCATTGTTAATTATAATGGTGTTAGCATTTGGAATATCGAGCCCTGCCTCAATGATAGCTGTTGAGATGAGCACATCGTAATCGCCATTTATAAAATCGAGCATAATGCATTCAAGCTTCGATGGCTCCATTTGGCCGTGAGCAACGGCAGTTCTAATTTTGGGTACTATCTTGTGCAGCATTATCTGCACCTCACCAATGTTTTGAACCCGGTTATGTACAAAAAACACTTGCCCTCCCCTGGAAACCTCATATTCAATTGCTTCCTTAATTATTGCTGTGTTAAAAACATGTAACTCGGTTTGAATGGGGTACCTATTAGGTGGCGGGGTGTTGATTATTGAAAGGTCCCGGGCCCCCAAAAGTGAGAATTGCAAAGTTCGTGGAATAGGTGTTGCCGTTAAGGTTAAAGTATCGACATTCAGCTTGAACTGCCTTATTTTTTCCTTTGCGGCTACGCCAAACTTTTGCTCCTCATCAACAATAAGTAACCCTAAATCTTTAAAGTTAGATGCCTCCTTGAGTATGGAGTGTGTACCAATAAGTATATCAATTTTACCTTCTTGTAATCGTTGCCTGATTTCACGCTGCTGGGCAGCAGATTTCATTCTGCTAATAAACTCAACATTGCAGGGAAATCCATTGAGTCTGGATGTAAAGGTTCTGTAATGCTGTAATGCTAGTATGGTAGTTGGCACCAGTACGGCCACCTGCTTGCTATCGGCAACTGCTTTGAAAGCGGCTCTAATAGCCACCTCGGTTTTACCAAAACCAACATCGCCACACACAAGCCTATCCATTGGGCGTTCGTCCTCCATGTCAAGCTTAACGGCTTGGGTTGCTTTCTGTTGGTCAGGGGTATCCTCGTATATAAATGAGGCCTCAAGCTCCTGCTGCATGTAGGTATCGGGCGAGAAAGCAAAACCCTTCTGTGCCTTTCGCTTGGCATAAAGCGCAATAAGGTCCTTTGCAATATCCTTTATTTTGCTCTTGGTGCGCTGTTTCAACTTTTGCCAAGCCCCCGACCCTAACTTGTAAACCTTTGGTGGCTCAGCATCCTTACCGCGATACTTGGATATTTTATGAAGATTATGAATGTTTACAAGCAATGTGTCGTTATCCTGATAGATAAGCCGAATTGCCTCCTGTAATCTTCCATTTACCTCGGTTTTTACCAAACCTCCAAAAACTCCAATTCCATGATCGATATGTACCACATAGTCGCCCGGTTGCAGGTTTACCAACTCCTGCATGGTGAGCGCATCGCGACGGGTAAATTCGTGTTTTAAACGGAACTTATGGTAACGGTCAAAGATTTGGTGATCGGTGTAGAGGCAAATCCTCAAGTTGTGGTCAACAAAACCCTCCGCAATGCTCTCGTTAATTAGCTCAAAGTGTAAGTCGGGCTTTATGGAATGTAAAATGTTGTTGAGCCTATCGAGCTGAGCCTGATTCTCGGACAGCAGATAAACCCTGTAACCATTTAAATTTTTTTGCTCAATATCATCGGCCAGCAGCTCAAAGTTTTTTGAGAATGCAGGCTGAGGTGAGGTTGAAAATTCAATGTTTTGGTGAACCGTTGAGGGTGGCCTTAAACCAAAGTAAACTATCCGATGGTTCTGAAGTGAGGTAAAGAACTCCTTGCCAGAAGCATATCCCGCTTGAGCCTTAAAATCAATCTGCAATGCTATCTCGTTTAGCTGGTTTATCCTTTCAAGCACCAGTTCCGGGTTCTTTACCCACACCGTTGAGTTCTCTGGTAACTCATCGGTTAGAATAGCACCTTCAGCTTGCTCCTTTTCCTGTAGGTTAGGAATTATTGAAATGGTTTGATGTAAGTCGCGTGAGAGCTGGTCCTCCACGTCAAAGGTTCGTATGGACTCAACCTCATCACCAAAAAAATCGATACGGTAAGGCATTGCCGACGAGTACGAGAAAACATCAACAATGCTTCCTCTTATGGCAAACTGACCCGGTTCATATACAAAATCGGTTCGTTCAAAACCATACTCAAAAAGAACCTCAGTAATGAAATCGGTTGATATCCTTTCGCCTTTTGATATTGTTAAAGTATTCTCCTTCAAAATATTCCTAAGGGGAATTTTTTCAAAAAGCGCATCGCTATAGGTTACTATTACCGTTTTTTGGTTTTCGCCCTCCCCCATTTGCCGCAAGAGGTTCAACACATCGGTGCGTTGAATTATGGCCTCAGAAAGAATCTGGTTGAACTGTATTGACCTTTTGTACGAGGATGGGAAAAAGAATACACTATCCATTCCAAGTAATGTGGAAAGATCGGAGAATGCATATGCGGCCTCCTCTTTCTCATTAAAAACAAGCAAAGTAGGCTTTTCCGAGAGACCCTGTAGTGCAGCAACAATAAAACTTAAGGAGGAACCCGATAATCCCTTTACAAAACAAGCCCTATCGGAAAACTTGAATTTGTCTTCCGATACAGAGAAATAACCTTTTAATATTGATTCTAGATTTCCTATGTTGTGCAATGTAAAATTTTTGCAAAGATATATAATGTGCCAATCAAACCGTAAGCAATAATTTTAAAACAAATCCCTCAGCCTGGGAACTAAATTGTTTAATCTCTTATTTTATAAGATGTATTTCGCCTAACCAACCTCAATAGCAAAGGAATAACATTCCCTAATATGATTTTTAATGACGATTCAATGTTGTTTAGTTAACAAAAATATTCATGCCTGTCATCCTGAGCGTAGCGAAGGATCTCTAATCGACCCATTGAGATGTTTCGCTTGCGCTCAACATGACAATAGTTT
>NZ_JBBFKU010000035.1:0-37097 GCF_037481895.1 Tenuifilum sp. | reverse complement strand
CGCCACGCCTGCGGCGTGACTCATGTGGTATCGCTTACTAAGCCCACCGCCACGTTCCACCCCCGACCCATTGCCGGATCAGGCTTTTATGCCTCTGCTTACACCATTCCTTACTCGTTAAGGAATCTCATTGATTAATAAAGGGGATGAGGGGACAATGAGATGCTTCAGCTAGCTCAGCATGACAACGGAGTAGAAAAAGTAAGCGTTTTGTCATCCCGAGCGCAGTCGAGGGATCTCATCAAATGGTAAAAGGTACAAAGAGATGCTTCGACATGGCTCAGCATGACAAGCATCTTTTATGCTAACGCTCAATATGATATATCCTTAACTAAAGTATATAGGAAATTTATTCTTGACTCACTTCTTCTTTCTGCCACCTAATTTACGTTTCCCCTTGTTTAAACAAACACAATTATAGGAATGGTCAATCCAATCCAAAATCAAGGCATCGGGTATTGACCCGTCTATTGCTATAGTATTCCAGTGGCGTTTATTCATGTGATAGCCGGGTTGAACAGCCATGTATTTTTCACGCAGCTCTATGGCGAGTTCAGGATCGCATTTAAGGTTAAGCTGTGTGTCACCACTAAGGTTAACCATGGCAAAGATTTTCCCGTTCACCTTGAAAACCAGGGTGTCGTCGTCGAACGGAAAACTTTCGGTTACATCTGGTTTTGATATGCAATGCTCTCTAATCAGTTCAATATTCATAGGTCAGTAATTGCTGAAGATTATAGTGTTGGGTAAAAAGCATCTTCAATATGCTCAATCTCAGGTGGTAAGCCATGGTTAATTACAATTGAAACAATATCGAATCGCACATCACAATCAAGGTTGTGTTTTTGAACATACTCGTCGGCAGCCTCAACTATCATTCTTTGCTTTTTCCGTTTAACCGATTCCTTGGGCTCCTCCCAGTAGTGGGTACTTCGGGTTTTAACCTCGACTATAACAAGGGTGTCGTTTAGCTGTGTCACCAAATCGAGTTCCTTGTGGCCAAAGTGCCAGTTCCTGTGTAAAATTTTATATCCCTTTGCAGCCAAGTAATTCGCAGCAATTTCTTCGCCCTTACTGCCTAAATCCTTGTTGCCACCAATTTTTTCTACCATTCTATGAAACAATTTTTAACAAAAATCGATATAAATTTTTGTTGATTAACTCTTTTTTTGGGCTTGCGGTTTATTTGCTACATAGCATTCTTCACTATACTGCTATCCACAAACGCCTACTCAAAGGTAGGCGGTTTTGAGGGTAAAGTCAATATTGTTCGCGAGGGTGCATACGATACCATACAGGTTGAGGTTTACATAAAGGGCAACTTAATACGTGTTAACGAGTTTAGTAAAGGTGGTAAGTTGATACGATCCTACTTTGCCAATGTGGAAAGTGGATCAACCTACCTGGTATCGTTCAGCAATAAGATGTACTCCAAAGTTAAGGTAGATAATTCTCCCGCCATTTCAAATGTTAGTATCCTAAAGTCAGAGAACTATATTGAAATTAATGGTGTCAGGTGTTACCAGTGGAGGGTAAAAAACTTAGCCACTCAAACTGAAACAACATATTGGGTCTCGGAAACAAAGTACGACTTTGCTCCTAAACTTTTCAGTGCATTGGCCAATGCTGGAACAGCCATTGAAGAATTGGTAAGTTTACCACAACCCGAAGGGATATTGCCATTGATGGTAATTGACCGTACCCGGTTCCGGAAACTGCGAAGCAGCATAAAGGTTTTAAGTATTACACCCATGCAGATTTCGCAAACCCTGTTTACTATTCCGGTTGGGTTTAATGAACTAATATCAAGTTAAACTCCTGTAAAATCCTACTTTTGCCCCTTCATCGCTAACCTTTAATTCAACGGTTCTACCAATAATTAGAGGGAGGTTAGGCTCTGCGTGTCCAGCAGGAAATCCAAAGCAAACAGGTATTCGGTATTCCTTAACAGCGCTGTAAATAATTTCGTAAGCATCGGAACCAAAAGGTTCGCTATTATCCTTCATGTCGCTAAAGTGTCCTACAATAAGCCCGGCAATTGATTTAAGCTTGCCTGAACGCTTTAGCTGCATAATCATGCGGTCAATATGGTAGAGGTACTCATCAACATCTTCAATGAATAGAATCCTACCGCTATAGGACATCTCGCTTGTTGTGCCACTGAGCGATGAAAGGATGGAAAGGTTTCCGCCAATGAGAACCCCGGTGGCATGTCCAGGAAGGTTTAATGGATGGTGTTTTAGTTCGTAGTATAAGCTCTCACCTTTTAAGGCGCTAATCAGCGCCATGGTCGATTGGTTTCCTTGAACAGAATCGGGGAAATTGATGGGCATGGTGGCATGGAGCGTTTCAATGCCAAACCAGCCGGTAATTAAGCTGTGCAAGAAGGCGATGTCGCTATAGCCAATAATCCATTTTGGGTTATGTTGAAGCTTCCGTAAGTTTAATAAATCCAATATTCTTACCGTGCCGTATCCTCCGCGAGCACAAAGAATAGCTTTCACGGATTGATCTTCAATCATCTCCATTAAATCCTGAGCTCTCTCGCCATCGGTGCCGGCAAACTGGTAGTGTTTAGAGTATAGGTGTGGTGCTGTTTTAACTAAAAAACCCTGTGATGTTAAAAACCTAATGGCCGGCTGAAGCTCATCGCGTGTTATTGATCGAGCTGGAGCAACAATCCCTATTGTATCGCCTGGTTGTAGGTATGGGGGTGTAATGTTTTCCATGCACCTGTTGTAAAAAAATGGACTTTAAAGTTAGATTATTTTTTGAAATAAAACTCATTTTTGTCATTAAGGTTTTACTTATTCACCTTGAAATACTTTTCGGTTCTTTAAAGAAAATCAATTAGATTTGTGGCACTAAATAGCTGGGTATGGGTACATATGCTTTGGTTGCTACAAAGTCACACACCTACAGCTTTTTAGTATATTCCATTGAAATACTAAGTTACTTAATACAAGACAGATGAACTCATTTAAGCGTTACCTGATTACATCGGCTTTGCCCTACGCAAATGGACCTGTTCATATAGGTCACCTTGCCGGCGTTTACATACCATCCGATATTTTTACCCGCTACCTAAGAGCTAAAGGAGTTGAGGTAATCTCCGTGTGCGGTTCCGATGAGCATGGGGTTCCTATTACCATTAAGGCACGTCAGGAGAACACCACACCGCAGGCTGTTGTTGATAAGTATAACGCAATCATCAAGGATTCCTTTGAGAGGTTTGGCATTGCTTTCGACATTTACTCCCGAACAACCTCAAAGGTACACTACGAAACTGCCAGTGAATTTTTCCGGAAGCTTTACGATAAGGGTGTATTCATTGAGAAATCAACGGAACAGTACTACGATGAGGAGGTAGGTCAATTTCTGGCCGATAGGTATATCATGGGAACTTGTCCACATTGTGGAAACGATCGCGCCTACGGTGACCAGTGCGAAAAGTGTGGCACAAGCCTTAGTCCAACCGACCTAAAGGATCCCCGATCCATGCTCAGTGGGTCAAAGCCTGTGATGAAGGAAACAAAGCACTGGTTCTTACCGCTCGACCGCTTCCAACCCGATCTGGAGAAATGGATTCTGGAAGAGCATAAGGAATGGAAGCCTAATGTTTACGGACAGTGCAAGAGTTGGCTCGATCAAGGCCTACAGCCACGTGCCGTTAGCCGCGATTTGGATTGGGGTGTTCCCGTGCCGGTTGAAGGAGCTACCGGAAAGGTGCTATATGTATGGTTCGATGCTCCAATTGGATATATTTCTGCAACCAAGGAGTTAACACCAAACTGGGAGAAGTACTGGAAGGATCCTGAAACCAGGCTGATCCATTTTATCGGAAAGGATAATATTGTTTTCCATTGCATCATTTTCCCTGCTATGCTTAAGGCAGAGGGTAGCTATATACTACCCGATAACGTTCCTGCCAATGAGTTCCTTAACCTTGAGGGCGATAAAATATCTACCTCGCGTAACTGGGCTGTATGGCTCCATGAGTACCTCGATGAGTTCCCCGGTAAACAGGATGTACTCAGGTACGTTCTTACCGCCAACATGCCCGAAACCAAGGACAACGATTTCACCTGGAAGGATTTTCAAACCCGTAATAATAGTGAATTGGTTGCAATTCTGGGTAACTTTGTAAACCGTGCAATGGTTCTTACACAGAAGTATTTTGATTCAAAGGTGCCTGCAATTGCTGAACTTGACAATTACGACCGCGAAACCCTTGCCGAGATACCCAAGCTTAAACAATCCATAGAGCAAAACCTTGATGAATTCCGCTTCCGCGAAGCATTGAAGGAGGCTATGAACCTTGCCCGTCTTGGTAATAAGTATCTTGCCGACACTGAACCCTGGAAGGTTTACAAAACAAACCCACAAAGGGTTGCAACCATACTGAACATTTCCATGCAGATTACTGCTAACCTTGGAGTACTATTAGAGCCTTTCCTTCCATTTACCGCTGAAAAGATTAGAGCAATGGTAAACCTAAATGGAAAGGATTGGAATCTGGCAGGTGGCGATAATCTTTTGTTGCCCGGTCACCAGTTGAACGAGCCATCGCTTCTGTTCGATAAGATTGAAGACGACGTTATTGAGCGCCAGCTCGAAAAGTTACGGAAGGCTAAAGAGGCTAACGAGAAGGCAAATATCAAGGTAACCCCCTTGAAAGATTCAGTTACCTACGATGAGTTTTCCAAAATGGATATTCGCATTGCTAAGGTTCTTGAGGCTGAGAGGGTACCAAAAACACAAAAGTTGTTAAAGCTGAAAATTGACACCGGAGTTGATACCCGTACTATTGTTTCGGGCATAGCTGAGTTCTTTACGCCCGAGCAAATGGTTGGAAAACAGGTAGTAGTTCTGGCAAACCTTGAGCCAAGAACCATCAGAGGAATTGAGTCGCATGGAATGATTCTAATGGCCGAGGATGTAGATGGAAGGTTACAGCTGGTTATACCGGCCGATTCGGTTTCAAATGGTTCAACAGTAAAGTAAACCTGAACATGCATAGTTATCAAGGCCGCCACTTATGGCGGCCTTTTTGTTATTATCCATTTCAGCTTAGCAAATTTAGGTTTACCATTTCCTAAAAACAACTATAGATTGCTGTAGAGCTATAGTTCACGAGTTAAATGATAACTTACTCCTATTGATGAAAAGTAACCTTTTGCCTTCATGTGTTTCAATCTAACTTAAATATGGTTACTTGTCAAATTGAGCGAAGCGAAACACATAACTAACCTTGCAGATAAAGATATTCATAGTTTCTGGCAAACACGGTAATTAGCAATGGTCATTAACTAGTACCAAACATACCATTGGCTATAACGAGTTTTCCTGCCCAAAAGAGCTGTTCAATGCATTGTTCATAATTTAAAAGAACAACATTTCGGAGGTTCAAAGTTTTATTTGAACGAATAATAACCATTTAAAAACAACTTTTGTTAACGCTCATTAACAATTGGGTTGGGGTTGAAATTACTACCTGCCCGACATGTTGAGCTGAATTTTTTGAAAACCAAACCTTAAACCAAACTGATATGAAAAGAAACATTTTATTGCTTAGCATTTTTGTGCTTGGAACCATGGTGGCTATGGCCGATTACAATCCTGCCAATAATGGTAGTGCTTCCAAAATGAAGACCGGAAACCGAAATGCATCAACCACAACCGATGCCCCCTTTTACAACCCAGCAGGAACCGTTTGGGGAAACGACGGGTTTACCCTCGAGTTCTCAACAATTCCTTTCTACTCCACCAAAAGCATTTTCGATAATGGTAATTTTACCGCTAATAATTTAGAGTACAAGAGTAAAACCAGTTCGCTTCTTTATCCAGCACTAAATCTTACCTATAAAAAGGATAGGTTTGCGCTATTTATGTTTGCAGGAATCACCAATGGTGGTGGCGCCGGCAACTATAACGATGGATTACCAACATTTGAGCGTTTGGGTTATTTCAATGTGATTACTGGTATAATGGGTGGATTGCTGCCTGGCGCAGTAACCGATTATGGTGTTAAAACTAGTTTTAAAGGTTCTGCTTATGGTGTAGGGGGTTGGCTAGGTGCAGCCTATCGTGTTAACGATTGGTTATCGGTTGGTGGCGCTTTTCAGTATTCCCGCCAGATGAACCATCAGGAGGGTTGGTTGGATATCACCTATACCCCTGCACCATCTGCTGTACCTATTCCACGGACTGAAATAGATGTAGATTTTACAGGTCAAAGTTTTGGTTTTATTGGAAGTGTTGACCTAAAACCTATGCCAAATCTACTAATAGCAAATACTTTCCGCTACTTCACTGAAATGGAACTTGAAACCAAGGTTAATGATAACAAAAGTGGTGGATTATTTACCGATGGCGATAAGGTGAAATCGACCTATGTTCCAACATATAACCTTGGCGTGGCCTATAATGCTAACGAAAAGCTAACCTTGCATTATAACATGAATGTTTCACTATACTCCATGCTCTCACTCGATGAGGATGTTGATGGAGTTAACGTTGCCGAATACTACCATAATGGTATCGATTTTGGGGTTGCGGCTGAGTACCAGTTTACCGAAAAGTTCAACTGGGGTGTTGGCTGTACTTATGCTCCCTATAAGATGAAAAGGCAATATCAATCGGAAATGGAATTTGAGAATAACACCATTTGGCTCAACACTGGCGCTAGCTTAAAGCTAAAGGAAAATTTAGGTTTCGACTTAGGGTTCCAGGTAGGTTTGGCTACACAAGAGCGTAAAGTAGAATCAACCGAATGGGTTGCTCCTTTTAATCAGAAATATGAAAACGGACCATCATATTCTATGGGAATTGGTTTCTGGTACAAGTTTTAGGAAGGGTAGATAGTCTATGTAATAGAGGTTGTCCTAATGGGCAACCTCTATTTCTATCTTTATTTCAGTGTTGTTTAGTTAAGGTTATTAGTCATGTTGCGCGCAAGCGAAACATTACGCTGTCATGCTGAGTCCCGATTTACCGGGAAAGACTTCGCCGAAGCATCTCTTTGTATTTTCATTTCTTCTGTTAATGAAATTCTTCAACCCCAAAGGAATGATATTAGCAATGGCATAAAAGCCAGACCCGGCAATGGGTCGGGGGTGGAACGTGGCGGTGGGTTTTGTAAGCGATACCACATGAGTCACGCCGAAGGCGTGGCGAATTGTATCGCGTGGCAGTTCCACCCACGGGGTACCCATCGGGTCGGGCTTTTCAGCCTTGATTTTCTTTGGTTCTTTCTTGTATCAAGACAAGAAAGAACGTGGAAATCACTTTTTGCAATGTTTTTCCTTTGCAATCCAAAGCCTCACCCTTGCTCTTTGGCATATGCATTGCGTGCATCGCTATACGTGTGGGAGTAGCCACGGTGTTACAAATGTTTAGCCCCTACGGGGCTGGAAACGTTGTTCGTTGTTCGTGAAACTATTGTCATGTTGAGCTAAGCGAAACATCTCATGGGATCGATTAGGGTTCCTTCGCTTCACTCAGAATGACAAAAGGTATGTATATTTTTCTTAGCTAAACGACATTTATCTTTATTTTAAAAAAGTTGAATGTATTTTTTTGAAAACCATAACCCAACCATTTTGATTTAACCCAAATAATTTTATACATTTGTTAGTTAAACCCCAAACACCCTACAGCATTGGAATTGAATGCTATAGTGCAAAAAATTTTGCAAACCAACGATTATGTTAGCCTTCCGGGGCTTGGCAGCATTGTACGGAAGTACGAATCAGCTCGGTTAGCCAACGATGGCAAAACGCTTCTGCCTCCTAAGGAGTACTTTGTTTTTGACCCTAACCGAACATTTAACGATGAGGCACTTGAGAATTACCTTGAAGCAAGTTATGGCCTTTCAAAAAGTGAGGCAAGTAGAAGAGTTGAAGAGTTTTGTCAAACTCTTTTGAATAGCGTAAAACAAAATAAAACAGTTTCAATTCCCGGAATAGGCTCGCTTAAAACCGGGGTTGATGGAGGAATTGAACTGATTGCCGATGATGCTTTATCAACAACATTCCTACCACCAGTTGATATTGTTGTTAGCCATCAAGGAACTGCAAGGGTTGAAGCTAATCAGGATTTAGGTACATCCATGCCAACTTATCGCAAGGAAGATAAATCCACTCCTACAGTTAATGTTGAAGCAACCCCATCATATATTCCTGCAACTCCTAAAAAGTCCCAGCGGTCGTTTGCAGCAGGTTTATTTGCTGCTGTTATTGTTATAGGTGTTGTTGCAGCATTTATCTTTATTCCTGAATTAAGATTCTGGGAAGGTAACAAGTCCGAAAGTGTTTCGCAAGTGGCACTGGTTGTTCCTGATGAAAGTATCAAGCCTAGTAATTATGAACAACCAGTAAGCGAGGTTAAATCCGATTCGGCATCAGATCAAAATCAATCAACTGATAGTTCCATAAATGTTGTTTCAAGGAGCGAGGTGAAACAGCACACAAGTATAATAGTTCCAATTGATAAAAAAAGTGCCCTTTTATTTCAGGATAAACCAGTAGAGGAGAGCAAGACTTTCTATATTGTAATTGGCAGTTTTACTAGCCGCGATAACGCCCAAAAGCTAATTGATGAGGTTTCGCGTTTGGGCTATAAGCCATTCATTTTACCGGGCAACAATGTTTACAGAGTGGTGATATACCAATTTACTAATCGCGATAGAGCCTTGAGGGAATTGGAGCGAGTGCGTGGTTTGCACTTAACCTCACAAGCTTGGCTTTTAACCCTTTAACTATACTACACACACATTATATCTTAACCGATGGCAATTATCGAGATTGAGAACATGGAGTTTTACGCTTACCATGGATGCTACAAAGAGGAACAAGTTGTAGGGAATCATTTTCAGGTAAGCATCTTAATTGAGGTCGAAACACAAGCGGCTCAACTTAACGATAATTTAAATGATACTGTGAATTATCAGGTTGTTTACAATCTGATTAAAGAGGAAATGCAGCTAAAATCTAAGCTGCTTGAGCATGTTGCGGAGCGTATTGTTTCAGCTATACACAATAACTTCAAAAACGTGGAAAGGGTATGGGTAAAAGTTTCAAAGTTAAACCCACCACTCGGAGGAAAAGTTGAAAAGGTGAGTGTTTCACTTGAACGCAAGTTTTGAAAGCCCACAAAAATTTGCAGGATTAATTTTTTTTGTATCTTTGCAGTGCCAAAGGGTACCGTGGCCGAGAGGTTAGGCACTGGTCTGCAAAACCACGTACAGCGGTTCGAATCCGCTCGGTACCTCAAAAAAGCCCCCAAATGGGGCTTTTTTTATTTCTTCCGATTGTGTAAACCGCACTCCTTGGTCTCGGGGTTTTCCCACCACCAACGGCCAGCTCTAACATCCTCACCGGGTTCAATGGCTCTGGTACAAGGTTGGCAGCCAATGCTTGGAAAACCTTTGTCATGCAAGGGGTTGTAGGGCACCCCATTGACTTTAATATATTCCCAAACGTCCTGTTCGCTCCAATCAATAAGCGGGTTAAGCTTAATAAGGCCATTAGCCTCGTCCCACTCAACCATTTGGTTTTCGGTTCGGGTAGCTGACTGGTTGCGGCGCAAACCACATATCCAAACCTCTAACCCTTTGAAAGCCCTTTTCAAGGGCTCTATTTTGCGAACCCTACAGCACTCCTTCCTATTCTCAATACTTTGGTAAAACAGATTAATCCCCTTTTCGGTGACCATTCTCTCAACTTCGGCTGGCGATGGAAAGTATATTTCAATATTCTTTTTGTACCTCAGCGAGGTGCGCTCAATAAGCTCGTAGGTTTCGTAGAATAATCGTCCCGTGTCAAGGGTGAAAATTTTTACTTCAGGGTCAAGCCTCATTATCATATCGGTAAGCACCTGGTCTTCCGCACCCATGCTGGAACTCAGAGCAATTCTCCCTTTATACTCTTTCAGGAACCACGTAAGCACCTGAAGGGCATCTTTCCCTTTGAACTCTTCGTTTAAGACTAATGCTCTCTCTCTCATTGTTTTAATTTTAACACTCCAAACGATAAATTAGAAACACAAAACTTCAAATTAATGTAAAAAAATTGACTTTGGTATTATAATTTACTAACTTGCTCATTATGCAAATTTAAAATAATACAAAATGAAGAAAATCTACACATTAATTTTATCGCTATTCACACTAACGGCATGGTCGCAGGACATACCAATGCAGGTAATTGCCGCTGGAGGTGGATACTTTGAAAACTCATCAGCAGGGCTATCAATTAGTTGGACACTGGGCGAGGTTGCCTATACTACCCTCACATCGGCTGATTTTATTTTGACTCAGGGATTCCAGCAGGGAAACCTGTTTACCACATCGGTTGATAAACCTGGAATTACTCAAAACGACATTACCATATACCCTAATCCGGCAAGGGATTACGTAAAGGTTAAATTTGAAATACCCAATGCGAGCGGTAAAGCAACATTTGATTTATACGATATAACTGGGCGCAAGGTTATTTCAAAGGTTATGAATGTTGAGCAATCGGTACCCGCTGAGCTAAATCTATCGGAGATACGTTCAGGCATTTATCTGCTAAAAGTAACGCTGGAGAAGGATAATCTGAATCGGATTGTTAAGCTGGTAAAGGAGTAACTTCCCCTTTTTATTTTATAGCCTTTCAAAAGTCTAACTAAAACTTTTTAGCCATGAAAAATATTGGCATGGTATTGTTATCTGTCCTGATAACCATTAGCGCAATATCGCAATCTCCAAGAGCATTCAATTATCAAGGTGTAATAAGAAATTCTAGTGGAGAGGTTTTAGCAAACCAACAGGTAACTTTTAGATTTAGCCTAACAAATAATGATGCCAGCACGGTTTACTACTCAGAGAGTAGGATTTCAGCCACAAATGGACTGGGCATAGTAAACGTTCCAATTGGTTTAGGCGATATTATTCAAGGAAATTTTTCTGAGATTCCATGGGAAAGTGGAGATATTTACTTAAAAGTTGAAATAATGCCTGAGGGTACTGCAGGTTTTACCGATATGGGAATACAGCGATTGTTATCGGTCCCTTATGCGTTATTTGCATCCGACGGTATATCAATGAAATGGCTTGGTTCATTGCCAAACCCTCCTGCCTTCCCATCGCGAAATGAGGCATACTACAATACTATGAACAAGGCTTCATTCATTTGGGATGGCGATTCATGGGAAATACTGGCACTGGATGGTTTGCCCGGGATTCAAGGTGCTCAGGGCGACCAGGGGCCTGCTGGACCAAAGGGCGAACCGGGAGAACCTGGGTTAGATGGCATTTCGCTTATTTGGTTGGGCTCATTTGATAATGAACCAATTGCACCAACTTTAAATAATGCTTACTATAACACTAGTACAAAAAAATCATATGTCTGGGACGGCGATTCCTGGGAAATTATTGCTCAAGACGGCGAGGTAGGGCCAGTTGGCCCCCAAGGGCCCCAAGGATTACAGGGCCCACAAGGGTTACCTGGTTCAAATGGTATTTCGTTGATTTGGTTAGGAACTTTAGCTGATGCGCCCTCTAATCCAAGTATAAATCAGGCATATTACAACAGCACCGAAAAGAAATCGTACGTTTATAACGGAGTAGGGTGGGATATTATAGCTCAGGATGGTGCCATTGGGCCACAGGGGCCGCAAGGAGAACAAGGCCCTCAAGGTGATCAAGGCGTTAATGGAATTTCTGTCCAGTGGTTGGGCAGCCTCGCCAGCGCTCCTGGATCCCCTCAGTTAAACCAGGCCTACTATAATACCACCAGCAAGATATCGTACATCTGGGACGGAGATACGTGGGAGATTCTTGCTCAGGACGGATTACCGGGAGCTCAGGGACCTCAGGGACCAGAAGGCCCCCAGGGGCCTGCGGGTACGGGTTTAAATAATCGAGGCGATTGGATAAGCGGGACCACATACGATCCGGGCGACTATGTGTTTGCATTGAACACGGGAGGAACAGCTAACAGCATGTGGATCTTGGAAGGCACTTCTCCATATCTTTCAACCCTGCAACCGCGTCTTGATCCCGACCACTGGGTAGAGTTTGAAGCCCCTGCCGGTCCTGCCGGACAGAATGGCATTTCGATACAGTGGCTAGGAACGCTTCCTTCCCCCCCTCCTCACCAACAACCAACCAGGCCTACTACAACTCTGTTGCTAAAAAAGCATATATTTGGGATGGCGATTCGTGGGAAATCCTGGCACAGGATGGAGAACAGGGTCCCCCGGGTCCCCTGGTTGCCGGAACCACAGGCCAAACCCTACGCCACGACGGAACGTCCTGGGCGGCCAGTAGCCTAATATATAACAACGCCACAAATATTGGTATAAATACCACTACACCAACCCAGCGCCTCGACGTTAATGGAAATATGAGGTTGCGGGGATTGCTTGTTGATTACGGTAATAGTTCCGGTACAACGGGGCAGTACCTAAGCAGAGGGACAAGCGGGGTGGTATGGCAAACCCCTAACTGGGTGACAGGGAGCGGCGTAAGCGGCCAGATGGCGGTATGGAATGGTGCAAGCAGCATCACAAACCTACCAAACCTAACATTTGCCCAAGGCCTGGTAGTAGTGGGTAACCCAACAGCAAACCCTGATGATCCAATATTTGAGGTGAAGAACAGCAACGGCGAGGTAATTTTTGGTGTTTACCAGGAAGGGGTGCGCATAAATATAAGGGATGAGGCCATTAAAGGAGCCAAGGGTGGCTTTGCGGTAGGTGGATTAACCAACCAAACAAAAGCTGGCCCAGTGGAGTACTTAAGAATCACCCCAGATAGCGCGCGCATCTACATTAAGCAGGATTCTGGGGTCAAAGGAGCCAAAGGTGGTTTTGCTGTGGGTGGCTTAACCAACCAAACTAAAACGGTAGTTGCTCAGGATTTACTATTTATAAACCCCGACTCGGCCAGGATATACTTGAACGAGAACCCCACCAAAGGGGCGAAGGGCGGTTTTGCTGTGGGTGGACTAACCAATCAGACAAAGGCATCGTCACCGCAGTTGATTCAACTAACCAAGGATAATTACCTTATTGGATATGAAGCTGGGATGTCAATTACCACAGGGCTATACAACTCTTTTCTGGGGTACCAGACTGGCAAGTTGAACAATGCAGGAAACTGGAACACTTTCCTAGGTTACCAGGCAGGGTTGAATAATACCGGAAGCGATAATACATTTATTGGCTACCAGGCGGGTATGGCGCATACCACCAAGGGTGGGAATGTTTACATTGGGAGCAAGGCAGGTTCCAATGCCACAAACGGTGAACGAAACGTTTTCATTGGTGAATCAGCTGGCTACTCCATAGTTAGTGGTTTTAAGAACGTATTTATTGGGTTTGAGTCGGGATACTCAACTTCAACCGGAAACTACAATGTTTTTCTAGGAACAACAACGGGTAGAGCCAATAATTCAGGCTCCAGCAACGTATTTGTTGGTATAGGAAGTGGATTTAATAATACAACTGGTTCCAATAATGTTTTTTTGGGTACTAGCAGCGGCTTAAGCAATATTTCCGGAAATTTCAACACCTTTCTTGGTTACGATGCGGGTTACTCAAATACTGCAAGCTACAACCTATTTGTAGGCTATCAAGCTGGTCGAGCAAACACTTCAGGTACTTATAATACCTTTTTGGGATTCCAGTCGGGGTATGCAAATGTTGATGGTTCCAATAACATTTTTATTGGCTTAAGGGCCGGGATGTCAAACACATCAGCTGGTAATAATGTATTTATTGGTAACGAAAGCGGCAGATATAATACTACTGGCACTAACAACTCATTTCTTGGCAATTATGCTGGTAGAGCTAATACTACAGGTAATAGCAACGTATTTATAGGTAATCAGAGTGGACGGAGTAATACTACTGGAAATTCTAATATAGCTATAGGTGATTATGCAGGTTATTCCAATCAAACTGGTGTTAGTAACATTATTTTGGGCAAAGCTGCTGGTTACACAGGTACTAATCTTCAGTACAATGTTTTTATTGGCGATAGCACTGGGTACTCAACATCATCAACTTATGCAACTACTAATGTGTTTATTGGCTATGCAGCAGGTCGCTTCAACAACAGCTATAATAATGTTTACATTGGTAATAAAGCAGGTTACTCTTGTATAACCGGCCAAAATAACATCGCTATTGGCGATTTAGCTGGATTCAAGAATACCTCAAGCCAAAATATATTCATTGGTACATCGGCTGGTGAGAATAATACTGAAGGCTACTTTAATATTATGATAGGTAGGTGGACAGGGAAAAACAACACCACAGGACATCAGCAGATATTGATTGGCGGTGGTGCAGGTAGTTCGTTAACAACAGGTAATGAGAATGTAATAATTGGTACTAATGCTGGTTCAATAAATTCAACTGGTTCAGGGAATATTTACTTAGGAACCTCTGCCGGTTGGAGTAACACCGGGTCAAAGAATGTCTTTATTGGATACAAAATTGGCTATGGGACATTCCAGAACGTATCTAATGCTCTTGTTATTGGCACCGATGTTAACCCTAACACTCCCTTAATCTATGGCGAATTTGACAATAAAAAGTTAAAGTTTAATGCAAATGTTGGGGTTAATGTTGATCCAACCGGTTCCAAACTTTATTCTTATGACGATAGAACTAATACAGTTGACGATCCTGCTGTTCTAGGTGAACATAAACTTAACACTACTGGTTGGGGTATAGGCGTAAAAGGCGATGGTGGATATATGGGAGTTTACGGTGTGGCAAGTGTAGCCGGTACAGGAACACGATACGGTGTTTATGGCTATGGTGCAAATGGAACTACCAACTATGCTGGTTATTTTTCCGGAAATGTTTATGTATCAGGAACATTTACAAATCCATCGGATGAGAGATTGAAAAACAATATTACTCCATTGAAAGGTTCATTGGCAAAGCTTAGTAAAATTACAGGCGTTACCTATGAATGGAAGAGTAATGAGGAAATTAAGGGAATTATTTCCGACAAAGAGTCTAATAAAGGGATTGAAAAGTTCAATTTCCCCGTTGGAACCCAGATAGGCGTGATAGCTCAAGATGTTGAGAAAGTTTTTCCTGAGCTAGTTCAAACCGATGAAAATGGGGTTAAGTCGGTCGATTATGTTAAGTTAGTTCCGGTTTTAATAGAGTCGATTAAAGAACAGCAACAGCAAATAAACAACCTTCAGGAGCAGATTAATGAATTACAAAGGCTTTTGATTGAAGTTGTAAAACAGAATAAATGATTTTTCAAAGGGGTGAGCAATACAGAGGCTCACCCCTAAATCTTTTTTATAAGATATTTTAAGTTTTCCCTTTTGTGAGATTAAACTTTCCCCTGCCTTTTAGTTATAACCCTAAATTAAATAGATAATGAATAAACTTAAGGTTTTGCTGCTTTTCATGGTGGTTGCAATAACTACTGCAGCACAGCAACCCGCTGGGTTCAGCTACCAGGCCGTGCTCCGCAACAGCAGCGGGCAGGTGCTGGCCAACCAGAACGTAACCCTCAGGCTGAGCATAACCAGCTCCGATGGCTCCACCACCTACTACGCGGAGAGGCATGCCGTGAACACCGGCCCCTACGGGCTGGTAGGCCTCACCGTGGGCGAGGGCACGCCCCTATCGGGCAGCTTAGGGGAGGTGCCCTGGGGAAGTAATGAAACCAGGCTAAAGGTGGAACTTAGCACCGACGGGGGCAGCACCTTCAGCAGCTTGGGCAGCCAGAGGATACAGCCCGTACCCATGGCCGTGTACGCCGATAGCGCCAACCTGAGGTTTACCAGGAACCTGGTGGTGGTGGGCAACGACCCCGCCAACCCCGACGACCCCATATTTGAGGTGAAGAACAGCAAGGGCGAGGTTCTCTTTGGCGTGTACCAGGAGGGGGTAAGGGTAAATATCCCCGACAGCGCCATAACCAAAGGAGCCAAGGGTGGGTTTGCAGTGGGCGGCTTGACCAACCAGACCAAGGAAGGCCCAGTGGAGTACCTACGTATAACCCCCGATAGCGCCAGAGTATATGTTAAGCAGAGCCCCGGCACCAAGGGTGCCAAGGGCGGCTTTGCCGTGGGAGGGCTGACCGGAGCCAAGGAGGTTGTATCCCAAGACCTGCTGTTTGTCAACCCCGACTCGGCCAGAATTTATATCAATGAGAACCCAGGTAAGGGAGCCAAGGGTGGTTTTGCTGTGGGTGGACTCACCAACGGGAAGACTAGTGCTCAACTCATCCAGCTAACCAAGGATAACTATTTGATAGGCTATGAAGCCGGGGCAAGCATGAGTTCAGGTATCTATAACTCCTTTCTTGGTTATCAGGCTGGGAAAAACAACAGTACAGGAAACCTTAATACTTTTTTGGGGTATCAGGCAGGATTAAATAATCAGGGTAGCGACAACACCTTTATTGGGTACCAAGCAGGGATGATGCATACCTCAAAAGGAGGGAACGTCTACATTGGTAGTAAAGCCGGGGCAAATGCTGTTAATGGTGAACGAAATGTACTTATTGGTGAATCAGCTGGCTATTCTCTATCCTCGGGTACAAAAAATGTTTTTATTGGGTATGAAACGGGGTATAATACATCAACAGGCTACAATAATGTTTTTATGGGGACTAGGACTGGATTTTCCAATACATCCGGAAGAAGCAATGTTTATATTGGCGACAGTACTGCCGTTAAAAACACATTTGGTAGTAAAAATGTTTTTTTGGGTAACTATGCTGGTTTGAATAATACAGGAGGCGATAATAATGTTTACATTGGTTTTGAGGCTGGTTATTCTGGCCAGTGGGCTTCGCAAAACATCTGCATTGGAAACTATTCTGGATACTCAAATACAACAAGTCAAAACCTATTTATTGGGGAGTATGCAGGTGAAAAGAATACTACAGGAACAAGAAACTCCTTTGTAGGCTTTTTTGCTGGGCAGAATAACCTTACGGGTGGGCAAAATTCATACTTTGGACAGTTTGCTGGAATGGATAACACTAAAAGCTACAATACCTTCATTGGATACTGGGCTGGGGGTGATAATATAGATGGAGAAAAGAATGCTTTTTTAGGGTACAGGAGTGGACAGGGTAGCAACGGGTCTAACAATGTATTCCTTGGTTACCAAGCGGGTGAAGGTAATACTGGCTCAAATAATGTACTAATTGGATATCAAGCTGGATATTATTCTGGTAATGTTTCCAACGTGCTTTACATAGCCAATTCGTCGTCGAGCCCACCGTTAATATACGGTAATTTTTCTACAGGGAACGTTGGACTAGGTACAGTTTCTCCTGACAAAAAACTTCATGTAGTGGGTGATGCCCGTGTTACTGGAAGTATTTACTATGGAACAGGAACATCAACATATACAAAGCCTGATTTCGTTTTTAACCCTGATTACAAAGAATTTTACGATCCCTTGTCGGTTGAGAGTTTTATACGCTTAAACGGTCATTTACCCTGGTTAACAAAAGCATCGGAGGAGAAGGATGGCATTAACCTAACCCGCATGCAGTTTGAAACGGTTGAAACTGTTGAAAACCTTCAGTTGCAAATTATTCAGCAGCAAAAAGAGATAGAGGAGTTAAAAAGAGCGAACAGCGAATTGGAAAAAAAATTCAAGGCCGAATTTGAATCCCTCAAATCGCTTCTTCTGGCCAAGTAAAAAGTCTCTTAATAAAACAAGATCTGCCCCCAAAAAGGGGCAGATTTTTTTAACTTTTCTGTCAAAAATCGATATAAATATTTGACAATGAAAAGGGAAAGGTCTAACTTGTAGTTTTAGCGTGCCTTTTTAACTGCAAAACAAAATCGCACATACATGAAAAAGTTACACACCTTGCTGCTGGCCCTGGTAGCCGCTATCACCGCCGCAGCGCAGCAACCCACCGGGTTCAGCTACCAGGCCGTGCTCCGCAACAGCAGCGGGCAGGTGCTGGCCAACCAGAACGTAACCCTCAGGCTGAGCATAACCAGCTCCGATGGCTCCACCACCTACTACGCGGAGAGGCATGCCGTGAACACCGGCCCCTACGGGCTGGTAGGCCTCACCGTGGGCGAGGGCACGCCCCTATCGGGCAGCTTAGGGGAGGTGCCCTGGGGAAGTAATGAAACCAGGCTAAAGGTGGAACTTAGCACCGACGGGGGCAGCACCTTCAGCAGCTTGGGCAGCCAGAGGATACAGCCCGTACCCATGGCCGTGTACGCCGATAGCGCCAACCTGAGGTTTACCAGGAACCTGGTGGTGGTGGGCAACGACCCCGCCAACCCCGACGACCCCATATTTGAGGTGAAGAACAGCAAGGGCGAGGTTCTCTTTGGCGTGTACCAGGAGGGGGTAAGGGTAAATATCCCCGACAGCGCCATAACCAAAGGAGCCAAGGGTGGGTTTGCAGTGGGCGGCTTGACCAACCAGACCAAGGAAGGCCCAGTGGAGTACCTACGTATAACCCCCGATAGCGCCAGAGTATATGTTAAGCAGAGCCCCGGCACCAAGGGTGCCAAGGGCGGCTTTGCCGTGGGTGGACTAACCAATCAAACCAAAGCGGTTATAGCCCAGGACCTACTGTTTGTCAACACTGACTCGGCCAGATTTTACATTAACGAGAACCCGGGTAAGGGTGCCAAGGGTGGCTTTGCTGTTGGTGGACTCACCAACGGGAAGACTAGTGCTCAACTCATTCAGTTAACAAAGGAAAACTATTTGATAGGCTATGAAGCCGGGGCAAGCATTACTACCGGACAGTTTAACTCCTTTTTAGGATTTCAGGCAGGGAAAGCAAACAGCACCGGGAATTGGAATACCTTCCTTGGGTATCAGACTGGCTTAAATAATACCGGAAGCGATAATACATTCATTGGTTATCAGGCAGGAATGCTTCACCAATTTGGAGGTGGTAATGTTTACTTAGGGAGTAAGGCGGGAGGAAATGCATTGAACGGTGTGCAAAATATTGCAATTGGCGAACAATCAGGGTTTAGTACTTCCACTGGATTTAAGAATATTTTTATAGGTTATATGGCCGGATATAGCAACACCTCTGGCTACAGTAATATATTTATCGGTAATGAGTCAGGTAAAAGTAATACCGATGGAAACCGAAATATGTTTTTCGGAAACGGTTCAGGCTTTTCAAACACTTCTGGTTTTGGCAATACATTTTTTGGTTTGGAGAGTGGCTACTATAATGTAAATGGTTTCAGAAACCTATTTCTAGGTTATCGGTCAGGCTACAAGAATGTTGATGGTTCTGACAACTCGTTTCTTGGTGATATGGCAGGTTCAAGCAATACATCAGGAAATGAAAATACTTTTGTGGGTCAGGCATCAGGAGCCTCCAACGAAACAGGAAGAGATAATACCTTTTTGGGCTCCAATGTTGGTCGGGGTAATACTAATGGATCGGGCAATGTAATGGTTGGGCGTTTTACAGGGTACAATATTAATGGCAACAACAACACCTTTATTGGTACCCAAAGCGCTGCAAATTTCAACACTGGTCCTTTTATTGCTAGTAGTAATGTATGTATTGGGTATGCAAGTGGAACCGGATTAACCAATGGTTTTTACAATATTTTTATTGGTCAACAAACTGGAACAAATAACGGTTTTGCTAATGTTATCATTGGGCATCAGGCTGGACTAAACTGTTCAGGGAACAGCAACGTTTTTATTGGATATCAGGCTGGTATTTCCGAGGCTAAAAGTAATAGACTGCATATTTCCAATTCTGGAGGCGATTCAACGCAAGCACTAATTTATGGCAGATTCGATAGCAAAGAAATTGCTTTAAATGCCCGAGTTGGGATAGGAACAACCGTACCCGATAAACAGCTACACGTGGTGGGTGATGCACGTATTACAGGCAATATATATTGTAATGACGTAATTAAACCAGACTTTGTATTCAAACCCGATTACTCCAAGCGGCTCGATCCCCTGAGCGTTGAACGGTTCATTGCCCGTAATGGCCACTTACCCTGGCTAACAAAAGCATCGGAGGAAAGGGATGGCATTAACCTAACCCGCATGCAGTTTGAAACGGTTGAAACCGTTGAAAACCTTCAGTTGCAAATTATTCAGCAGCAAAAGGAAATTGAGAACTTAAAGGCTGAACTGGAAACTTTAAAAAAGTTAATAAAGCAGTAATCGTTTACTTTTTTGTGAATGCCGGCCAACGACCGGCATTTTTTTTGCTATATGCCAATTAAAGGTGATTGATTCTGTATAGAGAATCACTACCGTTCGGCAAAAATTTTTTAGAGTTAGTTTATACCGAACTTAGTCAATATCCTCCATGAGGAATATTAAATGTTAAGGTTGGTTTTTCTAGCAATACCTCATCGCCAACAGCGTAAAGTTCTCCTATTCCCGCGTAGTGGATAAAGATTTTTTAAATCGGACAGTAGTGAAATTGGTAGATTTTATTTCGATATGATTAAAAACCTTATCTTTACAACTTTGAAATATGATTTTTCATTTTAAGCAACTAATTGGAGCAATTAGTTAAAAATATTGACTGATTAAACGTTTTTTTAATATATTTATCAAATCTTAGTATAGCGTTTTACCATGAAAAAGCTTCTATTTCTTGGTCTTTTGTTCATAAGTGTTTTACAAGCGAGTGGCCAGCAATTCAATAAGTATGGCAATCCGCTTATTACAAACTATACCCCTGAGGTTTACGGTGGAAACGAGCAGGTTTGGTGTATCGCACAGGACGATAGGGGTGTGATGTACTTTGGTACAAACGATAATGGCATTCTGGAATACGATGGCAAAACCTGGCGTAGCATCCCTATGCCTGAAAACAAGTCGGTTCGTTCGCTTTGTAAGGGCGCCGATGGGGTTATATATGTTGGTTCAACAGGTGAGTTAGGCTACCTTCAACCTACTGCAAACGGGAGGTTACAATATTATTCACTTATCAAAAACATACCCGATAGCATTCAGTCTAGCCTTTCTTACATTTACAAAACATACTGGTATGAAGGTAAGACTTACTTTTGCTCTCTTTCTAATATTTTTATTTTCGATGGTAATACTATAAAACCTATTTCATTGGGAAAGCAAAGTGAATATGCTAACTTTTTTACATTAAAGGCTAACAATAAGTTTTATGTTAACAGTTATCTTCAAGGTTTAAGGACTTTTACAAGTGACAGCACCCTTGAAGTTATCCCCGGTGGTCAGGCTTTTATTCATAAAAATGTATTCTCAATTGTAGCAATTGACTCTAGCAAAATTTTTATTTTTACTGATAATGGGTTTTATACCTATTCAAACGGTAAGGTCGAAAGCGTTGACACTCCAACGCTCCTTGCCAAAAGAATGGCCACCGAGTCAGCAATACCATACAGCGCAACTAAACTTAATGATGGCAATATTGCTTTAGGGGTTGTTCAATCCGACTTTTTTGGAGTTGTTACGCTAGCCCCGGACTTAAAAACCATAAATCTGGTTAACAAACAAACGGGAATGCACGCAGGCCAAGTGTCCGAAGTGTTTCAAAATGGCGATGCACCCCTTTGGGCAACACTATACGATGGTGGTATTGCCAAGGTTGAGTTGAACTCTGCCATAGGAAGATTTGGTCAGGAGTGTGGCTTATCGGAAATTATTGTTGACATTGTTAGATTTAATAATACTATTTATCTTGCTACTTTCAACGGGGTTTATTATTTGGCTTACGACAGCAATGGAGTTCCAAAGCTTATACCTGTAGATGGTATTAATGGAAATGTATGGGCGTTAACTATTTTTTCACCACCAAATGCACCCAAAATGCTTCTTGCAGGCAGCTATACCGATGGTGTTTTTGAAATAAAGGGAAGTAAAGCCATAAGTATTAGCAATCCTTTAAATGCAAACCTTGAATTATCAAAACAAATTCAACATAGTTGTTTTGCTTTATACCCATCAAAAAGCATACCTGGTAGATTGTATATTGGGTTAAATTCAGGTGTTGCATATATAGACTGGGCAAACGGCGAATGGAAACACACTGATAACTTATTTCGCGATTCCATTAATTTTGAAATACGCTCAATTGTTGAAGACAGTAAAGGGAACCTTTGGCTTGCCACAGGTTACTCTGGTGTGTATATGGTTAACAAGAGTTTTACCAAATTATCTAAGTTTGGCAAGGAGAGCATAAAGGGGCTAGAAAACCTTCAGTATATTATTCTTTTCCCTGTTAATGATTCACTATATATCCTTACTTCAAATGGAATATACCACTTTAACTATGAAAACAACCTGTTTGAGCAGGGAGGTTTAGTAGGTAGCGCTTTTTCAAAGCGTTTTGGGATTTATAAAGCCACAAAGTTCTCCAATGGTTATGCCTTCCTATGCTACGATAGTAACAATAAGAACTGGATTGAACGAGTTGTTAAGGATTCTGCTGGGAACTGGGTAACTGACAACCGCGATCTAAAGCGACTTCCCAATAAGTGGGCCGATGCGATATATGCTGATCCTGACGGAACCCTTTGGATTGGCATGTCAAAAGAACTTTACGTTTACAATCCTCATGTAAAACGAAGTTTTAACGCTCCATTCCGTGCCGTAATTCGTGAAGTGGTATCAAAGGATTCGTTACTGTTCGGTGGAGCCTTTTATACTCAAGGGGATTCCTCGGTTCGAAAATTATCGTTAGAGCAACAACCCTACCAAATGCCGCGATTGGGTTACCACTATAATGCCATGGTGTTTACTTTTGCAGCTCCATATTTCGAACGTGAGGAGGATATAGTGTATAGCCATTACCTTGAAGGTTCCGACGAAACCACTTGGAGCCAGTGGGATAAACGAACCGATGCCACTTATACTAATCTTAGGGAGGGTAAATATACATTCCATGTTAAGGCGAAGAATATTTATGGGGATGAGAGCTTAGAGGCAACCTACTCTTTTGAAATTCGCCCGCCCTGGTACCGTACTATTTTGGCATTCATACTCTATTTTATACTTGCAGTTTGTTTGGTTTGGGGTATAGTTAAATGGAATACCCGCCGGCTCATTGCTGAAAAAGAACGTCTTGAACAAATTGTTCGCGAACGAACGGCCGAGGTTGTTGCTCAAAAGGAAGAAATAGAACAGCAAAAGGAAAAAATTGCTGCCCAGAATGAGGAGATAACCAGTAGTATTCAGTATGCAAGCCGCATTCAGTCAGCATTACTTACCCCCACCGATCAGATTAACCGAATCTTTCCTGAAAACTTTATTCTTTACCTACCCCGTGACATAGTTAGCGGCGATTTCTACTACATCACTCAGGTAGGCAAGTTAAAGGTTTCAGTGGTTGCCGATTGTACCGGACATGGAGTTCCCGGTGGCTTCATGAGCATGTTGGGCATATCCTTCCTAACTCAGATCATTGGTACAAAAACCGATCTGAAAGCAAATGAAGTGCTAAATGAGTTACGAAACTTGGTTATAACTGCACTTCACCAAACCGGTGAAATAGGTGGAAGCAAGGATGGGATGGACATTGCCATTTACATTATTGATGAGGAAACCCAAACCCTTCAGTTTGCTGGGGCAAACAATCCGCTTATTCTGATCCGCAACAACGAGTTGACCCATATTAAGGGCGATAAAATGCCTATTGGCATTCACCTGCGCGGTGAACTTTCGTTTACCAATAATGTTATTCAAATCCAAAAGGGGGATGTAATTTATACTTTCTCCGACGGATATGTAGACCAGTTTGGAGGCGAAGATGGCCGTAAGTTTATGATAAAACACTTTAAGGAACTTCTCCTTGAAATCCATCATAAACCCATGAGTGAACAACGCCAAATCCTTGACGAAACTCTTAAGAATTGGCATGGTAATACCCCAAGAATCGACGATGTTGTTGTTATGGGAGTGCGGATTGTCTAGTTCAATAAGTTGTCAATTTGCTCCTGCAGCTCAACTGTAAAACTCTTTACTCTTCGGTTTAGCCTATCCATGTATAGTGTGGCTGCCTTGTGTTTGTCGGGGGGGAGCGTTTCAATTCGTTGAAGTATACTTGCTATGTCGTAAACCCTAAACTGGTTAAAAGCCGATTTCATCTTATGGGCTACAGCTGAAGCCTTAGTTAAATTCTTGCTTTTAATGAGCTGATTTAGCTCTTCAACATTTTTTCGGGTGTTTTCAAGTAACGATTCTAAAATTAGCTTAACACTTTCTTTATTTCCCCCAGTGAATCTGTATATCTCCTCGATATCGAATTTATTGTAAGTATCAGCCCTCTCTCTTTTATCGCCCGTAACAACCCCAGTTGCTCCAATTACAGGGCCAAGCAGTCGAATGAGGTCTGCTTCAGTAAATGGTTTTATGAGGTACCCGGAGAATCCCAAACTGCTAAAATGTTCAGGATTGTCAATCATATCGTTTGCCGTAATTGCAAAAACTGGAATGCTATAACCGGCATTTTCAATTAGTTGAACCACCTCGTAGCCTGAAACTTCGGGCATTTGAATATCGGTTATAACTGCATCGTACTTCTTTGCTTTAAGCTGATCAATTAAATTTTTGGCATCGCTTATGGCATCAGCCTCTAGGCCAACGTTTTTGGCAATCTCGGTAACTATTAACCGGTTAACCTCATCGTCGTCAATGATTAAGATTGAAGTGCCAGCTTTTATTCTGTAATGGGTTTCTTGGTCAACATTGGTAGTTCTGGTTTCCTTGATACTGTAAGGTATTACCACCCTTATAATGGTACCTTCATTGGGTTCGCTGGTAAGCGATATTTCACCACCCTGTAGCTCAACAAGTTTCTTTACAATGGTTAACCCCAGCCCTGTTCCGCCAAACTTGCGTGATATTCCGCCATCGGCTTGGGTGAATTCCTCGAATACTTGCGACTGCATCTCAGGAGAGATGCCAATACCGGTATCGGCAACAGTAAATTGAATTTTTACTGAATCGTCGGTTTTACGGAGTACTGCTCCCGATACTATTATGCTGCCCTGTTCAGTGAACTTAATGGCATTACTAAGCAGGTTTATAAGTACCTGTCTTAACCTAAAGTCGTCGCCAACAACAATGTGCGGTAACGATTGATCGATATTCGAAAGAATTTGTAACCCTTTTTCATTTGCCCTTGCCTCAAAAAGTTTAACCGTATCGTTTACCACTTCGCGTGGTGAGAACTCTCTGCTTTCCAATCGTAGTTTGCCAGTGGCTAGTTTTGAGTAGTCCAGTATATCGTTAATTACAGCCATCAGGTGGTTCGATGAACTATTAAGCACATCAACGTACTCCTTTTGCTTGCCATTCAGTTCAGTTTTTGATAGTTGACGCGAAACCCCTACAATTGCGCTTAATGGGGAACGAATTTCGTGACTCATGTTTGCCAGAAATTGCTCTTTCAAACGCAAAAGATTTTCAGCATACTGTTTTGCCTCAATAAGTTGAGCATTGTATGTGCTGTTGCGCGATATATCCCTCATTATAATTGCTATAAGTATAACCAGCACAATAAACGTAATGGTCCCAAGCAGGAATATTATTAGGAGATTTTTGGTCAAGACTTCTTGTACCGATAATGCTTGGCTAACAGCTTCAGCCTGTTCCTGTTTCTCAATACTGGTTACAATTAGCTGAACCTGATTCAGGATGGCTCTGTTCCTGTTAAGCAGTTCTTTCTCCTTTTCGTCGATAAGCCTAAGTTGGTTCTGCTGATCATTCCTTATGTTGTCCAGAATTAGTAAAAGTCGTTGAATGATTGAGTCCGATATGTAGGTGATGTGAGGTATGGTATCGTACGTAAATTCAACAAGGGTATCGGTAGCAATAGTGTCAATTCTTTCTGGTCCCAGGAAGAATCGTTTTATCCTGGCGGCCATCGATTCATTGTCTACCTTTTTGTAAATTACGGTATCGCGCCTTACCTGGGTTACTGTTTTTTGCTTGTAAACCTCATGGTAACGCTGGGTTTCCGACCCTGCTCGGGCAATTCGTTGCATTGCCCTGTCGTAAAAGATGCTGGTATTAATACTTTGTCGCATTTGTAGTATTTCACCCTCAATTTCCCTTTTGTTCTGAAGTAGCTTTTCAATCTTTTTTATAGAGTTTAGCTGCGATTGGTTACTGTATGCCAGTTTTTGAAGCGATTTTATTGCAGCAGTAACTTTTTGGTGATTGTTGTTGTAGGTTTTAAGGTAATCGTCGTTTGAGGTCAGTACGTACATCCTAAAATCGCTATCCTCAGTATAAATTGATGCAAGCAACCTGTTCAGAACAGTAATTTTTTGTCCGGGAAGCCCAAGCCCTTGGCGGGTAGTTTTAAGGTCGCTAACCGCCTGGTAGGTCATAACAATTGCTGTAACGGAAAAAATAATTATCAGTAAGAAACCACCAATTACCTTTGGCTTAATCCAGTAATTTCTGTTTTGTATTCTTTGAAGCATTGGGTTGTAATTAGCAACCAAAGTTAAATAAAATTATTCCCTTTTTTGACTATGCCTTTGACATTTAGGGTGTAATAAAAAAAGACCGAACAATTGTTCGGTCTTTTTTTACAATTTACTCAAACTACCGTGAGTACCACGAGATACCTAAACTTATTGATACAAATAGCGGTGTGTCGCCAACTGGCGGTAAAACAAAGAATGAGAACTTAGTTTTTGGGGTGGGGGCTAACCTATTCATTGTTGCGGTGAAGTTTGAAAATTCAAAGTCAACGCCAAAACCGCCTAGATTGATACTTGCATTTGTATCGCTGCTGTAATCGGTTTGGGTGGTGTTTAGTGGTGCTGGCATTTTTATGGTTGAGGTAGTGCTTACCATGTTTAGCGTTACTGAAGGTTTATACTTAAGGGTTAGTGCTACCCCTTTCCAGTTTCCTTGGTCAAGAAACTTGCCTATCCCAAAAGTCCAACCAAGGTTTGCAGAGATGGGATACGATAGGGTAAGAACCGACATATCCACACTTTCCGATGGGGAAAGGTCCATATTTAATTTGTACCTATAAAGCAGCATGTCAATGCCCCATCCGTAGTTGAAACTATTCCAGGTTGAAATTCCCGATTTGAACTCTGGAATTTTAAGTTTAATCCAGTTCTGGTAGGCCGATATACCCCCACCGTAACCATCAACGCGGGTGTCAAAATCCTTCAGGTTCATTCCGAAGTAAGTTCCAGTTAAAAGGACTGACTCGTTTTTAATTCTTCCGCCCCGTGAAAGCCACTCCTGCCTTATGGCTTCCGACTCATCAATCCGCTCAATGGTAAACCCCACTGCTCGCCCATCTTTATCAACTTTTAGAGTGGTTTCACCCCCTGCTTTTGCAGTATCTACTTTATGTACCACTTCTCCTACTGCAAGCTCTTTCCCCTCAAGGAGTTTCAGGTAAATCCCTTTGAACTCAAAACCTGTTTCAAACACATACTTCTCGCTAGGAATAGCTCTCAATCTGTACGATTGACGAGTACCACCAGCCGATGCTTCAACTAGTAGAGGTTTGCTGTAATCGTGAGGAATAATTACCGTGGTTTCGGTTCCATTTTTAAGAACATATTCGTTATCATTAATGATAATTCGGATTTTTGCAGCTGACCCTTGAACCTTTGATGGTCTAATAAATTTTATGGTTACAGTTTCCTGTGCAAGTACTGTTTGGCTTGCGAGCAAAATAAGTGCAAATAGAATTTTTTTCATGGCCTGTGGTTGGTTTAGTTTGGTTGGTCAAGTTAATGCATATTCTATGTTTTGTCAATCTGTTGGGTCTGGAATTTGATAAGATCACTTTTTGGTTTGATAGTACAGAAATAAATGAATATCAACAGCTAATATTTATAGACAAAGGCTTTAATTAAGAAACTCTTTTATTGGTGAACTAAGCCATAGAATTTAAGCAAATTGAGTTTCCCTTATTGTTTAGTTTCATCCTATTAACAGCGGGGAGCAGAGCCAGTCCCGCGCCAAGCGAGAACTCGAACCTGCGAGTGAATTAACCAACAGGGAATTATGCGGTAAAAATTGGATTTAGCAGTTAGGTGAGGATTAAAAAAACAAAACCCCGCCATTGGCGGGGTTTACTTCTTTGTAGCGGGGGCAGAGCCAGTCCCGCCAAGCGGGAACTCGAACCTGCGAGTGAATTAACCAACAGGGAATTATGCGGTAAAAATTGGATTTAGCAGTTAGGTGAGGATTAAAAAAACAAAACCCCGCCATTGGCGGGGTTTACTTCTTTGTAGCGGGGGCAGAGCCAGTCCCGCCAAGCGGGAACTCGAACCTGCGAGTGAATAAATTAACAGGAGTTTATGCGGTAAAAATTGGAATTATCGGTTAAGTAGGGAATTAAAACATAAAACCCCGCCATTGGCGGGGTTTACTTCTTTGTAGCGGGGGCAGGACTCGAACCTGCGACCTTTGGGTTATGAGCCCAACGAGCTACCAACTGCTCCACCCCGCAATTCAGTTTGCGAGTGCAAATATAGTAAAGTTCACGTAAACAACAAAACACAATTAATTTTTTTTAACAAAAACAGATGTTTTTGAGCTTTGCATATCGCATTTTGCTACATTTAAAATATCTTGCGCTACTATACTTGCTATAAATGAGAAAATTATTTGCCACCAATTTAATTTTCCTTTTGCTTTTAAATGTGGTAGTAAAACCGCTTTGGATATTTGCCATTGACCGCAATGTGCAAATTGTACTTGGTGCTCAGGAGTATGGTTTCTACTTTGCGCTCTTTAATTTTTCACTTCTTTTCAATTTTTTACTCGATCTTGGTATAACCAATTTCAATAACCGTGAAATCAGCTACAACCCACAGTTAATATCGCAACAGTTTACAAATGTGCTGGTAATCAAGTTGATGCTGGCATTGGTGTATTTTATGGTTACATTGGGTATTGGGGTTTCATTGGGTTTTGGGAAAAGGCATATAGTCCTTTTAGCCGTGCTAACACTCAACCAATTTTTAGCATCGCTATTACTTTTTATCCGATCAAACCTTAATGGCTTACATCTTTTTAAGGCCGATAGCGTGTTAAGTGTTATGGATAAAGCAATTGTTATAGTTTTGGTATCGTTACTTTTATGGGGAAACCTTAATACACAATTAACAGTTGAGGTGTTTGCACTTTCTCAAACACTAGCTTATGTAGTTGCAATATTTATTGCAATTTGGTTGCTACAAGGGAAATATAGCATTGCAATTTACAGGGAGTTTGACAGGATTACTATAGTAACGCTGATTAAAAAGGGCTTGCCATTTGCCGCGCTGGTTCTTCTTATGACACTCTACAGTAGGCTCGATACAGTTATGGTGGAACGTTTATGCCCTGAGGGAGCAGTTTCGGCAGGCATTTATGCTCAGGCATTTAGGTTATTTGATGCGTTTAACATGTACTCATACCTGTTTGCTGCGCTTATGCTTCCAATTTTCTCGCGTATGATGAGTAACCAGGAAGATATTACGGAATTATTTAACTTTTCGTTTAACCTAATTCTAATTCCCGTGGTTGCCGTTGCAGTTCCAGCTATGATTTATAACCGTCCGGTAATGAGCGTTCTATACCATGAGCATATCGATGTTTCATCTAAAGCATTGGTTTTACTAATGGGCTCTTTTGTTTTTGTGGCATTATCATATCTTTTCGGAACTGCTCTAACAGCCAAGGGGAAAATTTGGTTGCTTTGTAGAATATCGCTTGGTGCTGTAATTGTAAGCCTTTTTTCCATGCTAATCCTTATACCGCGTTTTGGGGTGATTGGTGCAGCCATGGCTAACCTTTTAGCTAATGCAATAGCATCTTTACTGCAAACTTTTTTCTTTATTCGTAGTCAAGGGAGTGTAATAAGCAAAACATCGGTGTTAAAAATATCTCTATACATTTTAATTTACTCGGCTTTTGGTTTGATGATTCAATACTCCGTGGGTAATAACCTAACGGGATTCATAGCAACTCTTGCATCAAGTTTACTTATAGTTTTTGGACTAAGGTTATTTTCCTTTAGGGCTATTATTAATTTTGCTAGGGGTATTTAACCTGAGAAAAGTTGATGTTCATAAAAATGCACTTGTTTTAGATCTTTTTTTTTAATACTTTTGACAATAGTCCTTAATTGGCATGGTAAAATACCATAGGAATGGGAATACTTATTGAAAAAACACAGGATTGTCCGTACGTAAATTTTTCCGATGAGGGAATTCTCGAAATAGAAGGTCGTTCAATTACCGAAGATCCTTTTACCTTTTGGCAACCCCTTTTGGAGTGGGTTGAAGGTTATTGCCAAAAACCTTCGCCAAATACCCAAGTGATTATCTTTTTAGAGTATTCTAACAGTAGCTCAAATAAGTACATAAGTGAGATTTTTCGTAAACTCGAAGAGATTCATGGCGTCAAAACACAGGTATCAGTAAAATGGCGGCACGAAATTGAAGACGATGCCATTCTTCAGTTAGGTCACGATTTTGCGTCAATATTTGAACTGCCTTTTGAGTTTATTGGGGTTGATGTGGAAAAGGAACGCTTCAAAAAGGTCAAAATCCGGAGTAAGAAAACGGGCACTGAGGCCATAATTTCGTATAGGTACTGGGATGCAATAGTTAGAAATGGCCATGGCGATGAGTACCAAATTTTACAGGAATTTTCATAGTATCTAATTTTTTTGCATATTTGTTTTTTTAGTGATAAAACTTTTGGTTATGCAAAAGTACGAGTTGAGAGAAACGGCAACAACACCATACGTGAACTTCGATCCCGATACTGGTGTTATTCGCATGGAGGGACGATCGATTCCTGAAAATGTAATCGACTTTTACCAACCCATTCTGCGATGGATTGATGAATATGCAACAAATCCTCAACCCGAAACAATTGTACACCTGAAGTTTGAGTACTTTAACACCAGCTCCTCAAAACGTATTTTTGATATCATGAAAAAGTTTGAGAAGCTTGCAGTTGACACTGGGAAAAAGGTTACCATTAACTGGTATTTTGAGGAGGATGATGAGGATATTTACTTTGCTGGGAATGACTATAAAGCTTTAATAAACAAGGTGGATTTTAATTTGGTTGAAATTAAAGGCTAATCCTTTTTGAGTTGGTATAGCAATATATCACCCCTCCGGGGTGATAGTTTTTTATGAATGGGACTAATAAGAAAAAAATTGTAAACGATCCGGTTCATGGCTTTATCAGCATAAGCCACCCATTAATTTTTGACCTTATTGAACATCCCTACTTCCAGCGTTTGCGAAACATCAAGCAGCTCGGACTGAGTTACCTGGTATATCCCGGAGCCGTTCATTCCCGATTTCAGCACTGCATTGGTGCAATGCACCTACTCGACCTTGCTATTGAAACACTCCGAAGCAAGGGGCTCGACATTTCCGATAACGAGGCCGAAGCTGCTGCCGTAGCAATTCTGCTCCACGACGTTGGTCACGGGCCATTCTCACATGCCCTTGAGCATGTAATTGCTAACGATATCAGCCATGAACACTTAAGCCGATGCTTTTTGTACCAGCTCAACAAGGAGTTTGATGGCAAACTTTCACTTGCCATTGAAATATTCGAAGATAAGTACCCACGCCACTTCCTTCACCAGCTTATTTCAGGACAGCTGGATATGGATCGTATGGATTACCTTAAGCGCGATAGCTTTTACACTGGTGTATCCGAGGGGATAATTGGTACGGAACGTATCATTAAGATGTTAAATGTGGTTGACGACACCTTGGTGGTGGAAGCAAAGGGTATATATTCAATTGAAAAATTCCTGATTGCCCGTAGGCTTATGTACTGGCAGGTATACCTTCATAAAACGGTTGTTGCTGCTGAGCAGGTGCTAATCAAGTTGCTGGAAAGGGCTAAAGAACTAGTGCTTCAGGGTCACGATATTTACTGTAACGAGCCTTTACTATTCTTGCTCAATAGCAAGCTAACCAAAGCCGATTTTTTCCCAAACCCCCAAATGCCGGAGGCTCCGCTTCCACTTCAGCACTTTGCCTACATTGATGACAATGATGTTATGGTTGCTGCAAAGCAGTGGATACACCATGGCGATAAGACCCTTTCACAGCTTGCCAACATGATTGTTAATCGCCGTTTGCCTAGTGTTGAGTTGAATAGCACAGGCTTTGATAGCCAAAGACTAAGCCGGTTGATGGCAGAATTTAGAAAGCAGTATATTGATCTGGCTGATTTCTCTGATTATTTCGTTTTTACTGACACCATTAGCATTAACGCCTATAAACCTGGCGAGGAAGCAATTCAAATACTTTACAACAACGGAAAACTAGTTGATATTGCCATAGCCTCGGACATGCTCAACGCTAAAGCTCTTTCCGACGAAACCAAAAAATTTTTTCTTTGTTATCCTAAACAGCTTAGGGGCATTTAGATTAAATTAATTAGTTTTGCAAATTGTTTACAATTACTTAATATGGAATTTACGGCAAAGCTTATAGCTGACTTTTTGGGAGGCTCTGTTGATGGCGATCCCAACGTGAAGGTGCATACAGTGGCAAAAATTGAGGAGGGATTTCCTGGGTCGCTTGCATTCCTGGCCAACCCAAAATATATTCCTTACATATACACTACTAAGGCATCAATAGTTCTGGTAAATAACGATTTTGTTCCTGATCAACCGGTTGAGGCAACGCTTGTCAGGGTAAACAATGCCTACGAGGCTTTTGCGTCGCTTCTGAACTTGTATGCTCAGTCAAAGCAACCCAAGAGCGGAATTGAGGAGCCATCATTCATTCACAAGTCGGCCCAAATAGGGAAAGACCCCTACATAGGGGCTTTCAGCTATATTTCGGAAGGGGCTGTTTTGGGTAACAATGTGAAGGTATACCCTCAGGTTTACATTGGCCCCAAAGTAAAAGTTGGCGATAATACTATTCTATACCCGGGTGTGGTGATCTACGAGGAGTGTGTTATTGGTAGCAACTGTATCATCCACAGTGGTGCTATTATTGGTGCCGATGGTTTCGGATTTGCATCGAGCGAGGAAACCAACTACAAGAAAATTCCACAGATTGGGAATGTGATAATTGAAGATTACGTGGAGATAGGCGCTAATGCTACGGTTGATAGGGCAACCATGGGGTCAACAATACTTCGCAAAGGGGTTAAGATTGACGATCATGTTCACATTGCACACAATGTTGAGGTTGGCGAAAATACGGTTATGGCTGCCCAAACAGGTGTTGCAGGATCAACCAAGATTGGCAAAAATTGTATGTTTGGCGGTCAGGTTGGAGTGAGCCCCCATGTTAAAATTGCCGATGGGGTTAAAGCTGGCGCACAGGCTGGAATCTCGGGCGATATCAGAAAGCCCGGGGTAATAGTTTTAGGAAGCCCAGCCAATGAAATTGGCAAACAACGCCGCTCAATGGCTGTGTATAAGAATTTGCCTGAGCTGATGAATAAAATTCATGAGCTGGAGCAGGTAGTGGAAGAGTTGCGATCAAAACTTAATAAATAGCAGTATGCAAAGGCGCTCAAATGCGCCTTTTTGTCGTTTAACTGAAATTTTAATCAAAATGGCAGATAAACAAAGAACTATAGCACAGGCGGTTACCTTGACAGGTAAGGGGTTACATACTGGCGCCGAGGTAGAAGTATCAATACTACCGGCCGAGGTTAACACCGGTATCATATTCCAGCGAACCGATATGGATGGTCAGCCTAGAATTGAAGCGGTTGCCGATAATGTTATTGACACCTCAAGGGGAACCACCATTGCGGTTAAAAATGCAAAGGTTAGCACCATTGAACACATGATGGCTGCCCTTTACGGTATGGGGATTGATAACGCATTGGTGCAGGTTAACGGACCTGAAATGCCGATAATGGATGGTAGCTCCAAGTATTTTGTGGAGGCTATTGCCAAGGTGGGAACAGTTGAACAGGGTGCTGAGAGGAACTACCTTTGCATTAAGGAGAAAATGGTTTATACCGATGAAAAAAACAACATCGAAATAATCATTTACCCCGACGATAAGCTGAGCATCGATGTGATGGTCGATTACAACTCAAGAGTGCTTGGCCACCAGTATGCCAAGATGAACTCAATTGATGAGTTCCCTGAACAAATATCACCCTGCCGTACCTTTGTATTCTTCCATGAGTTAGAGGTGTTGCTTAAACACAACCTTATTAAAGGTGGCGACCTGGAGAATGCCATTGTTGTTATGGAGCACAAGGTTCCACAGGAGGAGCTTGACCGGATTGCCGATCTATTTAATAAGCCACACATTGCCGTTAAACCCGAAGGTATTCTTAATAACCTCGATCTGCATTTCGATAATGAACCGGCACGCCATAAGCTGCTCGATATGGTTGGCGACTTTGCCCTTGTTGGTGCTCGCATTAAGGGAAAAATTATTGCCATGCGTCCAGGTCACAAAGCAAACACCGAATTTGCTAAGATTCTTCGGAAGCACTACAAGCAGGAGCGCCTAAAACCTGTTGCCCCCGATTACGATCCCAATAGGGTTCCCTTGATGGATGTGAATCAGATCATGAAAATTCTTCCGCATCGTCCTCCATTCCTATTAATTGACAAGATTCTTTACATGGATGGTACCACCGTGGTGGGCATGAAGAATGTTACCATGAACGAGGCCTTTTTTGTGGGACATTTCCCCGATGAACCGGTAATGCCAGGCGTACTTCAGGTTGAAGCAATGGCACAAACCGGTGGCATTCTTGTTCTTAATACTGTTCCCGATCCGGAGAACTATTTAACTTACTTCTTAAAGATTGACCAGGTTCGTTTCAAACGAAAAGTTGTTCCGGGCGATACAATTCTTTTTAAATGCTTCCTCAACGAACCCATTCGCAGGGGAATTGCCAACATGACCGGACAGGCTTTTGTGGGCGATCAATTGGTTATGGAAGGAATTCTTATGGCTCAAATAACTAAAGTTAAAGAATAATGACACAGCATAGCAACGCATTTATTCATCCCGATGCCAAAATTGGCAAGGATGTAACCATTGGACCATTCACATACATTGCAGGCGACGTTGTAATTGGCGATGGTACATGGATTGGACCAAATGTTACCATCATGGATGGTGCACGCATTGGCAAGAACTGCCGAATATTTCCGGGAGCAGTAATCTCTGCAATACCACAGGATTTAAAATTCAAAGGTGAGATTACCACTGCCGAAATTGGCGATAACACCACCATTCGTGAATGCGCAACGGTGAACCGGGGTACAGCATCAAGGGGTAAAACAGTGGTGGGTAGTAACTGTCTCCTAATGGCATACTCCCATATTGCACATGATTGTATTCTAAAGAATAATATCATAATTGGCAATGGCACCCAGATTGCCGGTGAGGTTGAAATTGACGACCATGCCATTTTAAGCGCACACGTGCTAGTGCATCAGTTTGAGCGTATTGGCGCCCATGTTATGGTTCAGGGTGGATCAAAGGTTAATAAGGACATTCCTCCTTTTATTATTGCAGCACGTGAACCTTTAACTTTTGCTGGTATTAATCTGGTAGGTCTTCGCCGTAGAGGGTTTACCGCTCAGCAAATTGGAACAATACAGGAACTATACCGAAATATCTATAATAAAGGTATGAACGTAAGCCAGGCATTAGCTTACATTGAGGAGAATATGGAAGCCACTCCTGAGCGCGAAATAGTAACATCCTTTATTAAGGACTCAAAACGGGGAATTGTGAGGGAATATACTGGTTCCAATCCCGATGAGGGTGTAGAACTTTAGGAATATCATGCCGGCTTTTGCCGGCATTTTTTTTGGTACGGGTTTAACCTTTAGCTATATTTGACTGAACTTATAGAACCAATCTTATATGGTATTTCTTTACAACCTGTCAATTCGATTTTATCAATTGCTGGTCTTTGTCGCATCGGCATTCAACACCAAGGCAAGGCATTTTTATAGGGGCAGAGTTGGGATATGGGAAAAACTTAAAAGTCAAATAGAGCCTAATTCCGAAATTATTTGGGTACACTGTTCGTCGTTAGGCGAGTTTGAGCAGGGAAGACCTGTTATTGAGGCCATAGAGCAGAAGAAACCTAATGCTAAAATATTGCTTACTTTCTTTTCCCCATCGGGGTACGAGGTTCGGAAAAACTATTCCGGAGCCGATTATATCTTCTACTTACCACTCGATACCTACTCCAATGCAAGCAGGTTCATAAAAATGGTAAATCCGGCAATGGCCATTTTCATTAAGTATGAGTTTTGGTATCACTACCTCAATGAGCTTAGGAAAAAGATTATCCCAACCTACCTTGTGTCAGGGATTTTCCGACCCGACCAGGTGTTCTTTAAACCCTATGGCGGATGGTATCGCAAGTTTCTCAAAGCATTCACATACTTTTTTGTACAAAACCAACAATCAAAGGATCTGCTTGCCAGCATAGGTTATACCAATGTTATGATTACTGGCGATACCCGATTCGATAGGGTTTCCAGAATAGCCTCCGATGCAAAGAGTATCCCTATTGTTGAAAACTTTGCATCAAACCATAAAGTGCTTGTGGCTGGCAGCACATGGCCCAAAGATGAGGATATTATTTTACCCTTAGTAACAAAGTTCCCCGATTTGAAGTTAGTTGTTGTTCCACATGAGGTAACGGAGGCGCATATAAAGGATATAATGGGGAAGTCACCAGTTCCAGCTGTTCGATTTACCAAATCCAACCCCGAAGAGGTTAAGCAAGCAAAGATACTCATTGTTGATACTATCGGTCTGCTATCGTCAATTTACAGGTATGGTCATGTTGCCTACATAGGAGGAGGGTTTGGAGTGGGTATCCACAATACCCTTGAGGCTGCTGTTTACGGTATTCCCGTAATATTCGGGCCCAACTTTCAAAAATTCCAAGAGGCAAAAGATTTGATTGCCCGTAAAGCAGGATTTTCTATTAAAACTTACGATGAGCTAGTGGATTTACTAAACTTACTGCTCTTCGATAAAAATTTCTACCAGCTATCGGCAAGTGAAGCAAAACAAATGGTAAATTCAGGCGTTGGGGCCACTCAAAAAATCCTTGAGGTTATTACTGCTCCATGAAACAATTTGTTTCAAACGTTTGCGGGGGTTTAACAATTTGTTAATGTT
>NZ_JBBFKU010000034.1:0-37983 GCF_037481895.1 Tenuifilum sp. | reverse complement strand
GATGAAAGAGCAAGGAGTGAATCATTGACCGAAATGCCATGGTAAAATAAATTCGTTTTGAAGTAACTATCAACACTTTGCGCATTGGATGAGAGTGCTGAAAGGGAACTAAAATTTTTAAATACACCATTTTCGTAATCAATAGTGTACAGCCCATTTTCCCTTGTACAAAGTAAATATTTCCCGTTGAAAGGAATTAATGAATGAATCTTTAAAGATGAAAATTGCTGGCTCCCTTTTATAAGCCTTAAACTGCCATTATCAATAAAAAACATTCCCTCATTTAGGATATGAGCAGCATACCTTGAGCCCACAATGTGTGAGAGGTAATACACCCTTTTTTCATCAAGGGGTAAATATGAGATTTTACCTTTGTAATAGGTAAAGATACATCTGTCAGTTAAGAAGAACACCGTATCGGCAATAACCCTGGTATCCCAAACCTCATTGAATTCCTTATATGCTGAATCGACATGGGATGAAAGCGACACATATTTCAACAAACCGGTTTTATCCGGACTTAACAAACCAAATTCACCATAGCCCCCAACGTAAATTCGATCGTTACTATCAATAGCAATACTCCTGACCGAGGCACCTTTCCCAACCTCAATAAATTGCCAATTCTTTCCATCGAATTCAAGTACCCCCGCTCCATTTGCAAAGTATAAAACACCCCTCTTATCCTGAACTATACCCCAGTTCTGCGTAGCAGCCTGATAGGTATTTGCTGAATAGTAGTGGGAAAGCAACAATCCACGCTCCTGTGCATTGGCAAAGGTAAGCTGAACTAGAACAATGATTAGTAACGGATATTTCAATCTCCGTAACACAAAATTTTATTTTTTAGTTTCCAGTATTTTAATCACATCCTCCTTATACAGCCTACCAATAGGTATTTCAATATCTCCAATTTCCAGCGAGGTGGTCGAAAAGGTATCCACACGATTAAGTGCAACTATAAAAGAGCGGTGTACACGAATAAACCTCTCTTTATCGAGCAGCTCCTCTAAACTACTTATGCTCTGTTTGGTTATAACAGTTCTGTTTAGCGTAACAACCTTAACGTAATCCTTTATGCTTTCAAAGTAGAGTATTTCATCCTGCTTAACCCTTACGCTCTTTTTACTTTCCTTAAATATAAGGTATTCCGAATCCTTAAGGCTTGCATTTTCGGCTCTTTTTGAAAGAAGCTCTTTAGCCTTAGAGAATGCTTTAAGTAGTCTTTCAAAAGTGACTGGTTTAAGGATATAATCTGCAACATTTAGCTCAAAGCCCTCAATTGCGTAGTCCCTGTTTGCCGAGGTTATAATAACCACAGGTGGGTTATACAAGCACCGTACAAGTTCAATACCCGTAAGCCTTGGCATTTCTACATCCAAAAAAACTATATCCACAGGGTTTTCCTGAAGATACTCAAAAGCAGGAAGTCCATCGTTAAAGGTAGCAACAACCTCTACCCCGGGTATACGGGAGAGGTAACCATCAATTACTGCAATGGCTAAGGGTTCATCGTCGACAATAATGGCCTTTAAATCCATTGTAACCTACAGTTTAGCCTCGCAATTTAATACTTTTTAGCATTATGCACTTCCCTACTTAGCATCCAAAATATTAAAAATTATATAATGTATTAATATACAACAACTTAATATTATATGCTTTTGAAATTGCATTTCGTTTGTTAAAAACTGTTTTATGTCGATATAAGCACATTCAAGAGTACAAAAATATTGACATTAACACCTATTGTATATACCTTGCGCGCATCCAACTAAACACCAACCTAAACAAAAAAAACGCTATGAGAAAAAATCTACTTGGTTTAGTAAGCATTTGTCTTATGACATGCCTGCTATGGGTAAATCAGACCCAAGCAGTACCTGCTTATCCGGGACTTGTACAGTACAAACAGGCTAATGGTAAAACTCTGGCCATTTTCCTAAAGGGTGATGAAAAGGTTAAGTGGGCAACCACTGAGGATGGTTACACCATTATGCTAAACAGCAATGGGGTTTATGAGTATGCCATTCAGGACATGAAGGGCGATTTGCAGCTTTCAGGCATTGAGGTAAACAACATCAAGGAAAGAACTGCTGCTGAAAAGGAACTGCTCTCAAAGGTAAGTAAGGGTTTATACTACAGCCCAAGCCAGCTATCAATGATGAAGAGCATTTGGGATATTAAATCAGCTGAAGCACAGAAGGCTTTCCCCACAACCGGCAATAGAAAGCTAATATGTATTCTGATGGGTTTTAAGGATAAAGCCTTTACTAAGACCCAAAGTGATTTTAACAACCTATTCAACCAGGTAGGATATAGCACTGGCGGTGCAACCGGTAGCGTTAAGGATTACTACCTTGAGAACTCATGGAGCCAATTCAACCTAACGGTTGATGTATTTGGCCCCTATACTGCCAGCCAGAACATGTCGTACTACGGAGCTAACGATGCATACGGTAACGATCAAAACCCAAGAGCTTTGGTTACTGAAGCCGTTAATGCGGCCGACGCCTCAGCTAACTTTGCCAACTACGATAATGATGGCGATGGTACAGTTGATGGTGTGTATGTTATTTATGCAGGTTATGGTGAAGAGGCGGGTGCCAGCGCCGATGCTATTTGGGCGCACGCATGGAGTATTACTCCAGTTACTAAAGACGGAAAAACTATTTCAAGATACTCTTGCTCTGCAGAGCTTAGAGGAAACTCCGGAACAACTATTACATCCATTGGTGTTATATGCCATGAGTTTGGTCACGTACTTGGCGCTCCTGACTACTATGATACCGATTATAGCACCGGTGGTCAGTTTGAGGGAACAGGCAAGTGGGATATGATGGCCAGTGGATCATGGAACAATAATGGAGTAACACCTGCTCACCACAACGCATACACTAAAGTTAAAGTATACGGTTGGGCTACCGCAACTGTTCTTTCATCGGCAACCAACGTAACAGTTAAACCAGTAAAAGACAACAAGAGTTTCTACCAGATTAACTCTACCACCAGCGGTGAGTACTGGATTATGGAAAACCGTCAGCAGGAAGGATTCGACGCATACGTTCCAGGGCACGGTTTAGTAATTTACCATGTTCACAAGGATATTGCCACTGCAAGTTCAAGCAATAATATTAATGCCACTTACCCACAGAAGATGTATCCTGTTTGTGCAAGCGCAACAACAAACCCTGGCACTACATCAAGTACGTATGGTAGCATTAATAGCACAGGTTGCCCATTCCCCGGAAGTAGTAACAAAACATCATTTACCGACGCTACCACTCCTAATATGAAATCGTGGGCTGGCGCTAATACCAATAGCCCAATGACCAGCATTGCTGAAAATGCAACTACCAAGGAAATCACCTTTGCATTCATGGGTGGATCAGGTGGTGGTACTGCACCAACTGCAACCACTGTAGCTGCTTCATCAATAACCACTAGCAGCGCTACTTTGAATGGTACTGTTAACGCCAATAATGCCACAACCACTGTTACTTTTGAATGGGGTACTACTACAAGTTTAGGTAACAGCATCAATGCAACGCCTAATAGTGTTACCGGAACTACAAATACTAACGTTACCGCTAACCTTACCGGTTTATCAGCAAATACTACATACTACTACAGGGTTAAAGCTGTTAGCGCCAACGGAACCACCTATGGTAGCACCATGAGCTTTACCACCGCTGCTAACCCAACTTCAGTTACCCTCCCCTATTCCCAAACTTTTAGTAGTTCATCGATGCCTACAGGATGGACAACACAGAACACAGGTACCAGTATTACAGAGCGTTGGAGCGTATCAAATACTGCTAACGCAGGAGGATCGGCCTACGAAATGAAATGTACTTACCAGAATGTTAACCCGGGTACCACACGCCTGATCACACCTGCCATAAACACATCAGGGGTAAGCCAGGTAACATTAACATTCCGCCATATGCTTGATGCATACAGCACTGGTGTTACTTTGAGAGTTCAAACCTCGAACGATAAGACCAATTGGACCAACACATCTTGGTCAGTGGCTACCTCAAGCACTAACATCAGCGCAACTAGTGTTACTGTTAACATTACAACAAACCTCAACTCTGCAACAACATATATAGCTTTTGTTGCCGAAGGCAATCTCTACAACATTGACTACTGGTATATTGACAATGTTTCAGTTGCCGCAGGTAGCGGAGCAACTACACCAACAGTTACTACTGGCAGTGTAAGCAACATTACTTCCAGCACAGCCACTGTAGCCGGTAATGTAACAGCCGATGGTGGTGCAACTGTAACTGAACGAGGTATTTGTTATAGCACATCACAAAATCCAACCACTGCAAATAGTAAGGTAGCCAGCGGTTCGGGTACTGGATCGTTCAGTGCAAACCTCAGTGGTTTGGCTGCTAACACCACCTACTACGCTCGTGCATACGCAATTAACGCCCAAGGCACATCGTACGGTAGCCAGGTTAGCTTTACCACAACAGCCAGCACGGTTACTTACTGCGCTTCAAAGGGTAGCAACTCCAGCTACGAATGGATTGACCTTGTTCAATTTGCAGGAATCAACCGTACTTCAGGCAACGATGGTGGCTACAAGGACATGACCAGCCTTCAGGCAACCGTTGCACGCGGAACCACATACACTATTTACTTCAGTGCAGGATTCGCAAGTACGGCTTATACCGAATACTGGGCTGTATGGATTGACTACAACAAGAATGGTACTTTTGATACTAACGAAAAGGTAGCCAGCGGTTCATCATCGAGCAGCGGAACCCTTTCAGCTAGTATAACCATTCCTACAACTGCTACCCTTGGCGTTACACGCATGCGTGTAAGCATGAAATACAATGCTGCACCTACCGCTTGCGAAACATTTAGCTACGGCGAGGTTGAGGACTACAGCGTAAATATTACAAGCGGAACATCAGCTCCTTCAACCGACAATCCTTTTGCTGAGGAGCTTGGTAACGAAAAGGTTGATATTTTCACCATCTATCCTAACCCTGCTTCCGAAAAGATAAATGTTGTTCTAAACGGTATTGAAGGTGAAGTATCGGCTCGTATATACGATATGCGTGGCGCAGTTGTTAAATTCCAGATGCTAACCGACAGAAATAACACAATTGAGATTAATGATTTGGCTCCTGGTGTTTACATGATCTCAATTGACGATGAAAAACAGCCTATAACAAAACAGTTTATTAAAAAGTAATAGCTGCTAGAGTGTTTTATGCGAAGAGGGGTGTCAGTTAACTGACACCCCTTTTCATTTCATTTAACATTATTTAGATATTTTCTAAATAAATTAAATCATATTTAAACATTCACATATATTGTTATGTTATATATTTGCGAACGAAAAAATAAAATAAATAAATCTATGGAATTTGAAGTAACATTTCAGGGCAAAAAGCAAGTAATTGCTCACATTGGGGAGCATGATATTTTAACTGATCAACCAGTTTATGGAGGAGGCGACAATCAAGGGCCTGCACCATTTACGTTATTTCTTGCATCTATTGGAACCTGTGCAGGGATTTACGTTAAATCGTTTTGCGATCAGCGCGGGATACCTACTGATAATATCAAAATTGTGCAAAAGCACCAGTTTAATCCGCTTACCCATATGATTGAAAGGCTGGAACTAGAAATCAACCTGCCTGCTGATTTCCCTGAGAAGTACAAGGAAGCAGTTATCAAAGCGGCTGATCAGTGTGCTGTGAAGAAACATCTACACAACCCGCCGCAAATGAGTGTAACAACCAAGAGCATATAACAAAAAAATCTCCCGTTCTGAACGGGAGATTTTTGCTTTAAGTACTTAGGGTTTAGAGAACTGTTAGCTCATTCATGATATGTTTTGATTCACCAAACTTATCGATGATAAACAAAACATACCGTATATCAACCACAATGGTTCGTTGAGTTTCGGGCTCGTACATAAAGTCGCAGGCCATAGCCTCAGAGTTACCATCAAAGGCTATGCCTATCAAATTTCCATTAGCATCGAGCACTCCGCTACCCGAATTTCCACCGGTAATATCGTTATCGGTAAGGAAACAAACTGGCATAACGCCATTCTTAGCATACGGGCCATAATCCTTTCGTTCCCATAGTTTGCGTAACTTTTCAGGCACTTTAAACACGTCGGAATTGGGATCTTCCTTTTCCATCACCCCATCGAGTGTTGTAAAGGGTTTGTAAGCCATTCCATCGGCAGGGCGATAGCCCTTTACCTTACCATAGGTTAAACGGGGTGTTGAATTGGCATCGGGGTATAAAAGCTTACCCTTGTTCATTTCCATAATTCCTTTGGTATAGAGCTGCATTGCTCTATTGTAGTTCTGCTGTGCCTCGTACATGGAATTGTAAATTGAATCCCATAGCATGTCGTAGTTGTGGTAAAGAATGAACAGAGGGTCTTGTAGCAAAGAATCCAGGTAAGGCTTTTTAATCAATTTACTCAGATTCTCAGGCGAAGTAAAATAGGACTTTTCAAAAAAAGCTCTTATGTAGTATGGGTATGTTGTGCTGATATTATCTACCTTCTTTATAGCATTAAGCATCCCCAGGTTATTAAAATCGCCACTATTGTTTAGCAATGCGCCAAATGCAATTGAATATAGCTGAACATCGGGATAAACATGGTATTTTTCAAACACAGCTGGCAACCTCTTCTGCAGCAGTTTGGCTTCCTGGCGTATATAGTCCTTTTTGAAACTCAACCGGCTATAGGGTTTGCCCTGCATGATAATAGCGCTAACAAAATCGTTACAGGCAGTTATATTCTTATGAACATCAACCGGATAAAACGATAATGCCGAAATGGCTCCTTCGAGTTCCTCCCACCTGTTCTGTGTCACAGTTTGGTAGTAGTTCTCAAGAACAGGCAATGTTGCAACATACCTGCTGTAGAGGAAGGGATTACTGTTAGCCCATGCCTTAAGACTATCCTCCCGGGCAGCAAGACGTTCAACAACATTGTACTTGTACATCGACTCGGCTTGCCAAACATCTTTTTGGTAAAAGTTTACAAGATAATCGTGCTTATCGGTATAGTTAACCTTAATTGCGGGATCGGTTTGTTGGGCCTTTTTAATTGCATTAATCATTTCCCCCCAAACGGTACGCTTAAAGTTGGCTACCACCTCGCGGTTAAACATCGCCTCATAGGACGAAGCGTAACGATGCGTTCTTCCCGGAAATCCGATTATCATAGCAAAATCGCCCTCCTGAACCCCTTGCAGGTTAATTTTTAAGTAATTCTTTGATTTCAAAGGTATGTTTTTTGGGCTGTACTGAGCAGGTTTACCATCGGGAGAGGTGTATATACGAAATATACAGAAATCGCCTGTATGGCGAGGCCAATGCCAGTTATCCACATCCCCTCCAAAATTTCCAATTGATGCGGGAGGAACTCCAACCAAACGCACATCGAGGTAACGCTCGTAACGGAACATGTAAAACTCATTGTAGTTAAAAAACGGCCTTACTACCACGTGATACCCGCTATTTGCTTCAACGGAGTCCTGAAGGTATTGCATCTTCTGGTTAATGGCTTCAAAGTATTCCCTGTTGGAAAGCGATGGACTGATGCCGGTAAGAATATCGGAGGTTACATCGGTAATGTCAGCAAGTATAAGCGCCGTTTTGCCTTTAGCCGGCAATTCTTCAGCGTACGATTTAGCCCAGTAACCATTCTCTAATAAATTGTTGGAAACGGTGCTTAATTCCTGAACAGCATCAACGCCACAATGGTGATTGGTGAAGAATAGGCCATTAGGCGAAACCAATTCAGCACTACAACCACCATCATCGAACTGAACTATGGCATCCTTTAGGCTCGATTTGTTAACACTGTAAATATCCTCGGCTGTCAATTTTAGTCCTAGCGTTTGCATTGCCGAAATGTTTTTACCTATAAGGTTAAGCATCCACATGCCCTCATCGGCAAGCACATTGGAAGAAATAAGAAAGACTAAAAGCCAGCTGGTTAGTTTTTTTAATGCTCTCATATTGGAAATTTTGATTTATTTGTTTCGATTAAACAAAATCAGAATTAATATTAAAGATAGCGATAATATTGAAGCAATAGCATACTCCCACTTTTTTTGCGAAGCAGTTACTAAAAATGATAAGGGTTGCTCGGTTTTAAAAAGGGTTTCAGGGATATCGCGCCAGTGCCATTTGCCAATTATTGTACCATTGTATAAATAAAGCATACCAGGGTACGATCGGACTATGGTTTTTAGCATAACCTCATCGGCTTGAAGCCATGTAAAGAATAAACCATGTTGGTTTTCCAGGTTTGCCAAATCGGTTCCAGCAGCCGATGTTAACCCGAGTATTTTAATGCCTTTATCGCGAGCCTGTTTCTGAATAGTTTTAAACCTAGCTATTGCGGGTTCCGATAAGAATTTAAAGTTTGGAATAACAACTAAAATTAAATCACCTTTAGAGTAAAGAATGCTATCGGTATAGTTATGTCCATCTTCAGTGTACAACGTGAAGTTAGCTATAGGAGGGGTGTAGCCTTTTTCTACTAAATACGACTTTGAATCAACAAAAGTCCATGTAGAATCATTCCACGGGTAGTTGGTTTCATCAAACTCCTTTACCACGCCATCCTTCTGGTAGTAAAGAATTGTTCTGTAAACATCGTGAGGCGCCCCTTCAGGGATTGAAGTGTACTGTAATAAATTAGCACCAATGTGGAAAGGTCTAAAATCGATAATGGGCTGATGGCGAATGCCATGAACAGAAGGTATAATTGCAATGGCAAGAAGCAGTAATGCAAGCAAATTCTGTTTGATAGGATTTTGCCTTGATAGTTCCTCCCTACGGTTGGTAAAAAGGAATGCAGCCGCAGCAAAAAAAACTAAATTTTTAAAAAAGGTTCCCCAATTCGTTAGCTTTATGGCATCGCCAAAACAACCACAATCCGAGATAGGGTTGGTGATAGCCAGCACAAGGGTCAGGGGTGTAAATACTACCATGAATAGGAATGCCCCCCAGGCAGCAATCTTCTGTTTTACCCCTGATAGCAATAGCAAACCAATGTATAACTCAGCGGCGCAAAGCAAAACAGAAAGCGGGAGTGCTAAATTATCCAGGAAATGGAGATGGAACGCATTAAAGTAATCATGTAACTTGTAAGCAGTACCCCACGGGTCAATCCCCTTTACAAACCCTGAGAAAATAAAAACTACTGCCAACAAATACCTTGCAACAGATAAAACACTCTTTTTCATTGCTATCTACTTTATAGATTCAACAAATTCCGTTTTGCAATTTCATCCAGTATCATCGACGAAATAGCTTCAGGCTTATGCATATGCCCCTCTTTGTCAGTACAATCTAATACAACAAAATTTGGGTCGAACTGTTGCTGCTGTAGGTAGATATTCCGAACTTTCTCCTGAAACGATAGGTCCTTTTCGTGAATATCGTCCTTACCCTGCAAGTATTGCCTTGACTCACCAATTCTCTGCTCAGTTAGACGTTGGCGGGTAAATTCAAAAGGTACATTTAAAAAGATATTTAAATCGGGCTTAGGTATTGCATAGTAATCAAATTCCAGCTTTAAAATCCATTCCCTTAACAGGTTAATTTCATGGGGATTGTTAAGCTTTGCACACTGAAAGGCAACGTTGGAGTATACATACCTATCGAGCAGAACCACATGCTTTTCATTAAGCCATTGGCGAATCATTGGAGCAGCATCCATCCTATCCGAAGCATACAAAAGGGCTACCACATAAGGATCAACCCTGTCGATAGTTCCCAAATCGCCACGTAGAAACCTAGCAATAAGATCGCCAAAAAACGGGGCATCAACTCTAGGAAAGTGAAGGAAATGGCAAGGTATGGACTTTGTTTTAAGATGTTTTGTAAGTAAGTCAATTTGGGTTGATTTGCCTGCACCATCGAGCCCTTCAATAACAATTAAAGCCATCTGCAAAAAAATTAAAAAACAACATCTGTAAACTTAACACAATGTTTCGTAATTTTAGCAATTGAAACATTTTGCAAGATAGGAAAAAATGGAAGAAAAACGTTCAGTTTTCGCGCCAAGAAAAACGTTGCAGTGCAACGGCAGACTCATAACCATTGAGAAACCCTTGGTTATGGGAATAATAAACATAACAAACGATTCATTTTTTAGCGGTAGCCGGTACAGGTTTTCGCACAGCATAGCCCGCAGGGCAAAACAAATAGTTGAGGAAGGTGGCCAGATAATTGACATTGGTGCTTGCTCAACCCGACCGGGTGCGAAACCGGTAAGTGAGCGGGACGAGATAAAGCGCCTCCACAAAGCGTTGGCCACCATTCGCAGGAGTTACCCTGAAGCCATAATCTCGGTAGACACCTTCCGTGCTTCGGTTGCAGAATGGGCTGTAAAGGAATTTCGCGTTGATATAATCAACGATATATCGGCAGGACAGATGGACAGCAAGATGTTTGAAACTATTGCCGAACTAAATGTACCCTACATTCTCATGCATATGCAAGGTACACCTGAGAGCATGCAGCAAAACCCTCAATACGAAAATGTTATCAGGGACCTCATTCTTTTTTTTAACGATAAAATTGAGAAGCTGAAACAGCTTAACGTTAAGGATATAATTATTGACCCCGGCTTTGGTTTTGGCAAAACCATTGAACATAACTATACCATCCTAAAAAACCTTGAGACTTTTAAACTACTGGAACTTCCTATACTTGTAGGCATTTCAAGGAAGTCGATGATATACAAACCACTAAACACTAAACCCGAACAAGCATTAAATGGGACAACGGTTCTCAACACATTGGCAATTCTTAAGGGTGCCAGCATACTTAGGGTTCATGATGTTAAACAAGCAGCTGAAACCATAAAATTGCTTGAACTACTTAATGCTCAACCTGAATTTCAATTCATTTAGCCCCATGGAATTATTACCAATACCGCTTTTTATACACGTAAGAGTGCTCGATATTGTCGACATTGTAATTGTAGCATTTCTTCTTTACCAAATATACCTTTTAATTAGAGGGACTGCCGCCATAAAAATTTTTTCAGGAATTGTGCTCCTGTACTTCATTTGGTTAGTTGTAAAAGCATTGAACATGGAGTTACTTGGCAGTATACTTGGCCAGGTAATTGGAGTTGGTGTTATCGCCATCATTATTGTTTTCCAGCAGGAGATAAGAAAATTTTTATTGCTGATTGGGTCGCGGTACACATCTAAAGGGAAAAGTGCCTTGGAGTCTTTCTTGCTAGGTACGGATCAGAATGAGGTTAGCCAAACAAACCTCGATGCAATAGTAAAGGCTTGCAAAAACCTGTCGGAAACCAAAACAGGTGCACTAATTGCCATTACCCGCAACTCAGAGCTTGAGGTGTACTCCCAAACGGGCGACATTATTAACGCAGAACTATCAAGCCGGCTGCTTGAAAACATTTTTTTCAAAAATAGCCCATTACACGATGGGGCGGCAATAATCAAAGGTAATAAGATTCATGCTGCCCGATGTGTTTTGCCAATATCGGAGAACCTTAATTTACCCCCAAAGTTCGGAATGAGGCATAAATCGGCCTTAGGATTGACAGAGGTTACGGATGCCTTAGTAATTGTTGTTTCAGAAGAAACTGGCAAAATAAGTTTAGCCGACAATGGCAGTATCGATTATGGCATTAGCCTTACTGACCTGAAAGAGAAACTAGAACAAAAGTTACAAGCTAAACGATAGGATAATAGAGTTTATGTTACATTTGTTCAACACCTAAATCTTATCAGCAATGATTAAGTACCAAATCACCAAATCGGACACAAAGATTTATGGTGAGGTTACAATACCCCCCACCCGACCAATGTCAAATAAGTTTTTAGTAATTAAGGTTTACAAAGATGCAAATCTGCCCACAGTAACGGGTTCTGAAATTGGCAACGAAAAAATTATTAACCAAAGCATCTTTAAGGAAGGATTAAAGAGCAAGAGTGGCCGTACAGCCCGAGCAATTAGGCATATCAGGGCCTTTATCAGCTACTTTGGTGGCGAGTGGATACTTTCATCGTCAAACATTTTAAAGGACAGCACCACCGGTAAAATTGTAGCGTTACTCCAAAAGCATGGATTAAAGGTGCAGTTCGAGGAACGAATTGGTAATCCGCCTTTCAGGCTTATTGGAAAGAATTTGAAGGGGAAAATACTTCGGGTTGAAGGATCAATAAATAGCAAGATGATTGAAGCACGATTGCTTATCGACCCAAGTTTAAATACCGAAGAAATTATTGAACTAAAAAACTTTATCATTTCCCAGGGTTACTCCACCATGACCCTTCGAGCACTTCAGTTCATGGGCGTAAATATTGATTGGCGTGAGGATGAGGTGCTTATTGAACATCAGATCTTTGATGGTAGTGAACTTTCCATTGAAGCTGATTGGTCGTTAGCATCGTACTGGTACGAGGCAGTAGCCCTTGCCGATAAAGGGGAGATTGCTATCAAAGGTCTGAAACCCGAAAGTTTTCAGTGCGATACTGCTGTAAAAGACCTGTTCACACGGTTAGGTGTAACCACAATTATTGCAGAGGATGCAATAATTCTTAAACGCAAAGGAAGGGTAACAAAGCAATTTGAACATAATTTTAAGCAACACCCCGATTTAGCCCCTGCCGCGATGTTTGCCTGCCTTGCTCTGGGCATTCCTTTTACAATTAGTGGAATTGATTACTTTCATACCAAAGACCCCGACAGGCTCGATGCCATTAAAGCCGAATTCCGGAAACTTGGTGCAACAATTAATGTACAACTGGAAAATGATGTTGAGGTTCTAAAGTTTGATGGAAAATCCAAACTAAAAAACTTTAAAGTTCTAGAGTGCGATTCACAAAACGATCACCGTGTAGCCATGTCGCTAGCCCCCTACGCAATTCTTGGCAAGAAAGTGATTATGAACAATGCTCGTATAACCAGTAAATCATACGCAACTTTTTGGGATGAGATTAAAAAGTTGGGTTTTGAAGTAACAGTTTTGCAGTAAAAAGAAATCCTTTTAAAAAGCAAAAGGGTGACATCTCTGCCACCCTTTCCTATTTTGGTATAATCAATTACTTTTTCCAAACTAATGTGCCAGCAAGCATATCGTGAAGTGCTTGTTTCTTTTGGGTAAAACCTGCTAAAATATACCCTATCATGAAAATCAAGCTGGAAAGAATTTTTCCGAAATAGCGTCCGGTAGCCCGGGCAAACGATATACGATTTCCTTCCATATCAGTTACAACAAGGCCAATGGCAATCTTACCAACCGTTCCTTGGAACTTTGACGATTCCATTATGGCAAAGTATAACCACATTAGCACAATCAACGCCAAATAGGTTATCATGGCTGTACCAACAATTGCACCAACCATACCAATGGCTTCAGTCTCAGTAATCCCATTTGAAGCAGCCGAGGCCGCTGAGAATCCAATTAATGCAAGAACAGGCACCACAATAATCCACTGTATTACACCAATAATTATTGCATCAAGAATGTACGCCAGAAAGCGCCACCAAAAACCTGCATACTTTAAGTTTTCCATAATTCGTAGGGTTTAAGTTTAGTTTATGGTTATTTAAATCAACAGCAATATAATAAATTCCTTGTAGTTTCAAAACAATCAAACCTAATTATCTGCAAATTCTTGCCAAATTGCTATATCTGGGATAATGGCATAAATAATTTACTGTTAGTAAACTGAAGATATAAAAGAAATACTTGCTGAACACTTTTCCATTGGATAGCCAAAACAGGCCAACGCATTTTAAAAATTATCGAGTTAGTTTTTCCTTATTTCAAACAGATACTCCAAAGCGTCAGTAAACTCCCGGCTCCAAAACCATTCTGAATGACGACCATCAGGTGCAATTTTCATTTTAACATAATCCTCATCCTTATATCCTGCTTTGTATAGGTGGTGTTCCAGCATTTTCATATCCTCAACTAAGGTTTCGCTTTCCTTTTCACCAGCCAAAAGATATATTTTCTGATCAGCCCTACGCTTGTACTTTGAAACATACTCAAATACTTTAGGCGAAAACCAGAGCGAAGGTGAAAACACTCCCACCCTTCCAAAAGCATCGGGATACTTGAGCCCTATGTAAAGCGAAATTAATCCACCCATTGAGCTACCAATAACAGCATTAAACTTGGGTTCAGGATTAGTCCTATAGTTTTTATCGATAAATGGCTTAAGCTCTTTGGCAACAAAGTATGCATACTTATCGCCATCGCCCCCCATACCAAGGGAGTCGTTACGCCATGGTGAGTATTCGTTTATACGCTCCTTACTATCATTATAAATGGCTACAACAATGGCAGCAAAGCCGCAACTGTAGTAAAGGCTATCCATTATTTCGTCAACCCTCCATTCCCCGGCAAATGAGGTAGCCTCGTCAAAAACATTTTGGCCATCGTGCATGTAAATTACAGGGAACTGCTGTCTTTTGCTGTAGTTTGGTGGTAAGTATAACCGCACCGCTCTTCGGCGATTCAGCTGTTTCATCTCAAGGGTTGAGGGTAAGAATCTAACATTAGCCGATGCTGTTGATTTTCGTTGAGCGGCCTCAAACATATCGCGCCATCCACTCACCTTAATTCTAACAGTATCGGTAGGTGGGAAATAAATCCTGTTTCGAATATCGTCCCCATTGGAGTCCACCTCAACAAGTTGCCAACTGCCACGTGAAAGTTTATACTCAAATGAATCCTTTACATGCGTTAATTTCAGTTCATAACGATTCGTAGTTCGTTTAAAGGCCCAATTAATATCATGCGGATTCCATCCATTTAGTTCCGATGCCATAAAAATTGTGTCATCGGGTCGAGTTTTTGCCGGAAAAGAATCAACAACAAACACAACCTGTGCACTTAACCGGAAACTCAATAAAATCAACGAAGTCAGTATAACAAAATTGGCTTTCATTATTAGAGTAATTTACATTAAAAACAAAGGTAACACTAAAAAAGTAGTTGTAAAAATGGCTAAACAGCTATATCTTTGCAGGAAATAAATGGCCCCGTAGTTCAGCTGAATAGAACGTCAGATTCCGGTTCTGAAAGTCGGGGGTTTGAATCCCTCCGGGGTCACTTGGTTAAGCCAGTCCACTCAAGACTGGCTTTCATTGTTCAAAAAAGTAACCATAATCAGCATTGCCGGAGGGATCATGGAGCGCAGCGGAACTAATCCCTCCGGGGTCACTTAAAAAAAAGCCAGCCAAAGAGGACTGGCTTTCTTTTTTGAAAAACAATACACTAACTTATAGGCCCGGAGGGATCATGGAGCGCAGCGGAACTAATCCCTCCGGGGTCACTTGGTTAAGCCAGTCCACTCAAGACTGGCTTTCATTGTTCAAAAAAGTAACCATAATCAGCATTGCCGGAGGGATCATGGAGCGCTGAGAAACTACCTTGAAGTGCATTACTTTTTGGGATTCATTCTAACTCACTTCACAATAATTTACTTATAATTGGCGTTAACCAAAAAATCGCCTCACAATGGAAAACTCAATTAGGAACAACCTCGACAATCCTGAAGTGCTTGAGCAACTTTACAGAAAGAACAGAAAAGGTTTTGAAAAAGCCTTTTTCAGCATTTACCCTGAAATATCAAGCATTCCATTAGCAAAATTTTGGTTTACTAGGCTAACCGCCGATAATAAAATACTGTTCAATGTAAACCTAAAAGAAATTGCATATGTTTTAATTTCCTGTTTGATAGTCAGTATTATCATGTTAATTCCTTGGTTGTTTGGGTTTAACCCACATGAAAATAATTTTTACGAACGGAACCTTGCGCTAACAGCTCTCCTTGGAGTCACCCTTTACACGGCCATACTAAAAAATATCAACCTAAAAAAAACTGCAGCAGTCGTTGGATTTTTTATTATTTCTGCAATTTATGTAAATGTTCTGCCAAAAACGGAAAGTAGCTCTACAACCCTGATATACCTCCATTTACCCATACTTCTTTGGTTTATTTTTGGAATAGTATTCTCAGAGTTCGAACTAAAAAATAATGAAAAACGAATTGAGTTTATAAAGTATAATGGCGACTTAGCTGTTTTGTTTGGCATTTTTGCAATAGCAGGAATGATCCTAACTGCTTTTACCATTGGGTTGTTTAGCGCAATTGGAATAAACGTTGAAAAAATTTATTTTGAACTAATTGTTATACCTGGAGTAGTTTCCGTTCCAATAATTTGCACATATCTGATTAATAAATTCGAATACCTATCAAATAAAATTGTCACTATAGTTGCCAATATTTTTAGCCCACTAATACTAATAACACTCATAATATACCTTATCAGCATAATAGCAAAAGGAAGCAATCCTTTTATTAATAGGGATTTTCTAATTATTTTCAATGCAATGCTTATTGGAGTTGTTGCATTGGTGATTTTTTCAATTTCGGAAAGAGTTAACAACTCAACAAATAATTATTACACAATCATTTTCACTGCTCTTTCAACAATAGCTTTGCTAATAAATGTTGTAGCGTTACTGGCTATTCTTTATAGGATTACGGAGTATGGCATAACACCTAACCGCCTAGCTGTAATAGGATCGAACCTTCTATTTTTCACCCATTTAATTTTAATCCTAACCAATTTATTGAGAGTGATACGAAAAAAACAACACTTAACCATTATTGAGCAAGTAACGGCCAAATTTTTACCCTACTATGGAATATGGTTGATTTTTGTGGTTTTTATTCTGCCCTTGATATTCAACTTTAAGTAATGTAATTTCAATAAATTTTGAACACAACACTATTTAACATGGCAAATAATTAAAAAAGCAATAATTTAGTGCGAACTTTTAAAAACAAAGCTATGAAAAGAGTAGTAATTAGTTCGTTATTATTATTTGCAACAACAGGACTGTTTGCTCAAATTTTTGTTGGTGGTAGCGTTGGATTTAACACCACTGGCGGAAAAATTGAAAATGGCAACACTTCCGTTGACAAGGTTACACTAACCAGTTTCTCACTAGCCCCCAAAGCAGGAATCTTCCTATCCGAAAAGCTTGCAGTTGGAGCCATACTAGGTTTTAACCTACAAAGTGAGAAAACCCCTGGCACCCCTGAAGAAATTGATAGAACTACAACATTTGGGTTAACGCCGTTTGCCCGTTACTACGCCTTTTCCCTAAACAAATTTTCGGTTTTTACTCAAGGGAATTTAGGTTTTTCGTATGGTGTTGAAAAGCACAAGGAGGGTTCAACAACCACAACTGGCCCTAAAACAACCACCATTGGGATATCGGCATTTCCAGGCATTTCATATAAATTGACTGATAAAGTTGAACTTGAAGCTGTAATTGGTGGACTTAACCTTAACTTTAATCGTGTTTCAGTTAAAGATAACAACACAACCAACATCACCAATACATTTGGAGTTGGCGCTAACCTCGATGCCATTGCAACCACAGGGTTTATTACAATAGGTGCAATTGTAAAGCTATAATACCTACCCAATAAGTTAAGAAAAGGGATGCTAATGCGTCCCTTTTTATTTTTCTACCTTTTTACTGATTTTCTTGTATTCCTTACAAACCAGTGTTAAACCACATTCTGTGCACTTGGGTTTCCGTGCAGTACACACATACCTACCGTGAAGTATAAGCCAGTGATGAGCTTTAGGAATAAGCTCAAGGGGGAAGTTTTCAATCAGCTGGCGTTCAACGGCAAGTGGGGTCTTGGCGTTGTTTACCAAACCAATCCTATTTGCTACACGGAACACATGAGTGTCAACAGCCATGGCTGGTTTATCGAACACTACCGATGCAATAACATTGGCTGTTTTACGACCAACACCCGGAAGACGTTGCAAAAGATTGATATCAGAAGGAACCTCGCCATTAAACTCAGTCACCAAAATCTTGGCCATTCCTAGCAGATTCTTTGCCTTACTGTTTGGGTATGAGCAGCTTTTTATTATTTTGTAAACATCTTCCACGCTGGCGTTTGCTAAACTCACAGCATCGGGAAAACTTTTAAAAAAATTTGGTGTAATTAGATTTACACGTTTATCGGTGCATTGCGCACTAAGTATAACTGCAACAAGCAATTCATACGGATTGGAGTAATGCAATTCGGTTTCAGCAATGGGACGGGTTTTCTCAAAATACTCGATTACAAAACGGTATAGTTCCTTTTTTGAATTCATCTTATTTCTCTTTAACCCCAAAGTTAGATTAAATTGAATAAACCTTTTTTATTTCCACTGGCTAATCTCCTCTTAAAATATTTCTAAATCAACATTTTTATCAACCCGTATGGATCTGTTAATTCATTGTAATTCGTCTTAACAGATCTCTTTCCGCTATTCCTCTAACTTCATCTAACTTCATGATATTCTGTCCATTCCGACTCCCTCAGATTCATTCCGACTCATTCCGACTCATTCCGACTCATTCATCTAATAATCCGACTACCTCCCCATTTTTATCAACCCGTATGGATTTGTTAATTCATGGCAATCCGGTTTAAGCAAATATTGCACAAATTACTAACTTTGCAACTCCAAATAAAGAATACTTTGGCATTAATTTACCTACAAGCCGAGAATGTAAACAAGTCGTTTGGTGATTTGGAGGTATTGAGCGATGTATCGCTTAGCCTATTCCAAAACCAGCGCACAGCCCTAGTAGCAAGAAATGGGACAGGTAAAAGTACATTGCTTAATATCCTTGCAGGACATGACACACCCGATTCCGGAAAAGTAACCCTACGTAACGATATTAGCGTTGGCTATCTACCACAGGAACCCCAACTCGATTTGTCAAAATCGGTTTTAGAAAATGTTTTTAATGCCGATGATGCCATTTCGGTTGCTATATGTAATTATGAAAAAGCTATTGAGTCAACCGATAAAATGGCATTGCAGCATGCCATTGACGAGATGGACAGGCTTAACATTTGGGATAGGGAACAAAAGGCCAAGCAAATACTCTCAGTTTTTCAGCTCACGGATATAAATCAACCCGTTCAGCTGCTTTCGGGTGGACAGCGTAAGCGAGTTGCGCTTGCTGCGGTGCTGATAAGCAACCCCGACCTGCTTATCCTCGATGAGCCAACCAACCACCTCGACCTTGAAATGGTGGAATGGTTAGAGGATTATCTAACACGGTCGCAAAAAACATTGCTGATGGTTACCCACGACAGGTATTTCCTTGACCGTGTTTGTACCGATATTATTGAGATAGATCAAAAGCAGATTTATACGTACAACGGAAACTATTCCTATTTTATTGAGAAACGCGATGAGCGAATTAGGGCAAAGCTGGCAGAAATTGACAGAGCAAGCAACTTACTCCGACGGGAAACTGAATGGATGCGTCGCATGCCGCAAGCACGAGGAACAAAAGCCAAGTATAGAATTGATGCATTCTACAAGCTCCGCGAAACCGCACAGCAAAAAATTCATTCCAACGATGTTGAAATAGGCGTTAGCGCCTCGCGCCTAGGAAAAAAAATAATGGAGGTCCATAATCTTTCAAAAAGCTTTGACAGTAAAGTAATTCTAAAAGACTTTAGCTACACCTTCAACCGCTTTGAACGACTTGGTATTATTGGTGCTAATGGCACCGGTAAAACTACCTTCCTTAACCTGATTACAGGAACACTCCCTCCCGATTCCGGAAAAATTGACCCCGGTACAACTCTAAAAATTGCATATTACCGCCAGGGCGGAATGAATATTCCCGAGGATGTTAAGGTTATTGACGTGGTTCGCGAAATAGCTGAGGTAATCACCCTTGCTAATGGTAAAACTATAACCGCATCGCAGTTTCTAAACAACTTTCTATTTACACCCGACAAGCAACACACTATTGTTCGTAAGCTAAGCGGAGGCGAAAAGCGCAGGCTATACCTGCTAACAGTGCTTATGCAAAATCCTAACTTTTTAATACTCGACGAGCCAACCAACGACCTCGATATTTTTACGCTCAATGTTTTAGAGGATTATCTTATTAACTTTCCTGGCGTAGTAGTTGTGGTTTCGCACGACCGGTATTTTATGGATAAACTAGTTGATGGCCTGTTGATTTTTGAGGGCAATGGGGAAATCAGCGGATTTCCGGGCAACTATACTGAATACCGTGAATGGGCAAAGGAGCAGGAAAAAAGTAATGCCGAACAACAAACCTCCTCTAAAGGGAAAACCGAAAGCAAACGCCCCCAACCCGAAAGGAAGAAGAGCAAGTTAACCTTTGCCCAAAAGAAAGAGCTGGAAAAACTTACCGATGAAATAGAAAAACTGGAAAAGGAAAAGAAAGAAATTGAAGGTTTGCTCAATGGTGGCATTCAAGATGCTAAGCTGCTTATGGACATCTCAAATAGGTTTAGTGAAATTTCCAAAATACTCGAGGATAAAGAAATGCGTTGGTTGGAATTGAATGAATTTGAGGAATGACCATGCAATCAATCATCAAATTTGATATGTAAAATCTTTCGGGTATTCTCATCAACCCTAAACCTATTATCAATTCGGTAACCAATAACCCATACAATTTCATTTTCCGAGGTCAGAACAAAAACCCTCTCCTTATCAGGAAGGGGTATTTTGATGTCAACAAGGAAATCGCTAATCTTTTTTAAGCTAGTCATACCGAAAGGCATAAACCGGTCACCATGTTGCCATGGTCTGATGGTAAGTGGAAACTTGAGTTTTTCCAGATCAAGATATGCGTATTTTGTATCTTTCCCAAACACAAAACCTTGAGAGTAATCAAGTTTACTAAAACTTAATTTTACAGGTTGGTCAATTTGCGTTAAGTCGACATCAATCTGACACTCAACGCTTTGTCTCTTTTGTTTTTGCTGTAGAATAAGGTGATTCCTATCGCGGAAGATTACATGTGTTTCGGACTCTACCCTTTTGCCAATTGACGATTCTAATAGTTCGCAAACCTCAGTAGTCATGGCAGGGGTAAAATTAAAGTCCGACAGAAAATCAACTAAAAAAATATTGACAGAGGCCTGGTTCTTCAGTTTTTCAATATCGATATAGAATACACCCCCATTTTCATTAACAATATCCTTATGCAATTGGGTCAAAAAGCTATCAACAATAAGTTGAGCCTCACGAAGATGCTGTGCGGTTTGATAAATTGAGAAATCGACAGAGGGGTTTAACTCACGCAAAAGCGGCAAAACTTTGTGCCTAATGTAGTTACGCTTGTACTTATCGGATGCGTTACTGGAATCCTCGCGATACGAAATATTATGTAAGGCAGCATACTCTTGAACCTGAACACGGGTAGCAAAAAGCAGTGGGCGAATGATATTCCCGTTTACGGGTTTGATTCCGGTAAGCCCTCTTAAACCAGTTCCCCGACTAAGGTTTAGCAGCACTGTTTCAACGGAATCGTTTAGATTGTGAGCTATGGCTATTCGGGTGTATTTATGTTCCTTACAAATCTCATCAAAGTATGCATAACGCAATTCCCGAGCAGCCACCTGAATGGATAAGCCATTCTCCTTGGCATATTCCAAGGTATCGAACTTAATGGTATGAACCGGTAAGCCATTCATCAGGCAATGGTAACGAACAAACTGTTCATCGGCATCCGATTCATCGCCCCGCAAGCTAAAGTTGCAGTGAGCAACACCAACACTATACCCGGCATGGACCAATAGGTGCAATAGCACCATCGAGTCGATACCACCACTAACCCCTACCAGGATTTTATCCTGGTCATTTGCCATTTGGTGCTCACGAACAAAATCGATCATTTTACTCTGCAGCATCTATTTGAGCATTTAGGGTTTCTAAAATGGCTTTTGCCTTAACTAAGCACTCCCTGTATTCAGCCTCGGGTTGCGACTTAAAGGTTATTGCCCCACCAACTGTGAATGACAAATAACCATTGCTTCTATTATAAAGCAAGCTACGAATTACCACGTTAAAATCAAAATTGCCGTTGGGCATAAAGTAACCAACTGCACCGGAGTATAGCCCGCGTTTGGAACGTTCAAAATTCTCAATTAGCTCCATTGCCCTAACTTTTGGGGCACCAGTCATTGAACCCATCGGAAATGTGGCTCTAAAAGGATCGGTTGGGCGCAGCCCATTGGCCAGCTCGCACGACACGGTTGAAATCATCTGGTGCACCTGTGGAAACGTATAAATCCCGCAAAGCTCATTTACTCTAACACTCCCGCGCTTGGCTATTCGCGATAAATCGTTTCTGACCAAGTCGACAATCATTACATTCTCAGCACGTTCCTTAGGATCGGTTTTAAGTCGAAATATCTCCTGCTGATCAGACTCGTCCGATTCCATTCGCGGTGCTGTACCCTTAATTGGCTGGCTGAATAGCCTATCACCATCGCGACGCAAATAGCGCTCCGGGCTGGCACACATCAGAAACCTATCTTTTACCCTAAGAAATGCGCCAAAAGGCGTTGGCGACCTGTCGTAAAGCCCATTGAAAACAACAAAAGGAATAATTCGTACATTGTTAGCAAAGAATTCCTGGCATAAATTCAACTCGTAAACATCACCCCGGGCAATGTGCTGCTTAACTGCGTTAACAGTATTCAAGTAATCGTTATAGGAATAATGGGAACGGAAAACAACCGACACACTGTGGTCCAATTCCTCCAAGTCACCTTCTAGCCTATCAATCAAATCACTTACTTCTTCTTGTGATACTTCGTGCTGAAGGTAATGAAACTCAGCAATTTCACCATTGACCAGTATCAGTATCCGGGGTACAAAGAAAAACATATCGGGGAAACCAACTCCATCGGGGTTATTGGACTGTAAATGTTCGAGTTGATTTTTAAGGTCATAAGTAAAATACCCAAAAACCCAATCATTATGAGCGCTTAGGAACTCATCGAGTTCATCAAAATGATTAGAATTTGGGCAGCAAGCCGAGCTAACACCTACAGCAGCAGCAAGTTGAAAACGGCTGGTAAAATTGGTTTCCGGAATAGTGAACCTATCGGATCCCCGAAGAAGGATACCCACATCGGTGTTTTCAACCTCACGCGCCAGATTTTTGGCAAACCTATCAAAATTGCTTACCCTATGGATGTATTTACTGCGCATAAGCGCAAAGGTAGCCAATTATGGGTTCATGAAGAGTGGGGATGGTTTAATTTTTCTTGAACTGGTTCACCATATCAACAACTGTATGTTCAAAAGGGGTATATACCAAACCCAACTCCTGCCTGCTTCTACTAGTACGGAACGCAATTCGATATCCAACATTACGGGCTACAAACCGAGGTGAAAGGCCAAAAAGAGGGCTAACAAAGTAAAGTAACCACTTAGGGGCCACCATTTTGGGGAGTTTAAACTGACCAGGGAATTTATTGTTGATAATTGCAACCAGTTCCATGAAATTTGCCACTCGTTCAGCAATGATAAATCGACCAGAAACAGAAGGGTTTTCAAGAGCTAGCACATGTGCTTTAGCAACATCGCGTACATCAACAAAACCGAAGTAAAGGTCAGGTGCGCCAAAACGATACTTACCGGAAAGCAAATCCTTCATGATTTGAAGGCTTTCCGAATTAGAATTTTCTGCGAGTGAAGGCCCAAGAACCAAAGCGGGGTTTATTACCACTAACTCCCATTTACTCTGTTCCGCATTAATTCGCCATGCCTCCCTCTCAGCCTGAACTTTTGAAAAGGAGTAAGGTTGATGCTTCAATGAACTTGTAATGTTGAAATTTTCTTCAGTAAACTCGGTTAATCCTTGTTCCTCCATGTCGATATTATCGCCATGAACAGCAGCCACGCTCGAGGTTAGCACTACCCTTTTCACTGTCGACGATTTGCTTGCAGCACCCAAAACATTCCTTGTACCCTTAACAGCAGGGTCAACCAAATCGCGTTGCGGGTCTTTAAACCGAAGAGTAAATGGTGAGGCCATATGTATTATGGCATCGGCACCCTCAGCTGCTTTATCAAAAGCTCCATCAATCAACAAATCAGCCTCAAAAAGTTCAAGTAAATTAATGGAATTTGGCAAATTCTGCAGATGCAGGTACTTGTCCTTTTTGTTAAACGACCTAACAGGTACCCTTACGCGATAACCCTTTTCAAGCAATTCCTTAACAACCCATGAACCAATATAACCGGTTCCACCGGTTACAAGTATAGTTTTTGTCATACATCAAAATTTTATGTTGTTTAAGAAACAAAACAGTATGTAAAAAGTTTTTAAGTATAGATATTACTGATATTGAAGAATGTATGGTTCTTTAATCCTAAATTGCTCAAAATTCCTTCGGCTCTCGGTTGAAATAAACCAGTATGCCACTTCGGCATCGGGTGGCAACTTAGGGTAGTAACCAATACGAAAAAGAAACGTAGGAAATATCAAACTTTCATTCTTCAACCTTAAACCCACTCCAAACCCACTATACAGGGTGTTTTGGTAGATTAACTCATCGGACTCACCAACCATACCAAAATCGGCAAAAACAAAAAAAGCAGGTCTAAATCCGTAGATGTAATGGGGTGAATATAACATGGACTCAAAGTTAAACATCAATCGTGTTTGGCCATAAAGGTCGGGACTCCTAAGTCCCCTTACACCATAGTTGTTTGTTAAAACAACATACTCCCGTTCACCACTAAAACGGGCAGCCCCTCGAGTAAAATCGTACCGAATAAAATGACGAATATCATTACGGCCAATGTGGTAAAGGTTAGAGAAGTACTGTGCTCTAAGGTTGATAACAGCCTGCTCTACCTTTGGCCCCTCAGCAAGATAGCCCCCTAGCCTTGACGATAGAAACAAATAACCCCATGGTGTAACCTCAGCAGCTGAAAGTTCCCCTCCAATCAAAAAACGACGCTGAAATGCACTTTGTTGAATACCGCTTGTAGCCTGAATTTTAAAACCAACAGGGATATCCTCAGTGTTCCCAAATCCAAAGTATAAGCTGGAGCGATAAATGTTTTGGTTGGATAACCCCAGCGAAACAACATAATTTTCAGCCGAATGAAATACTGGATTTAGGTAAATAGAAACCGGTGGTGATTGAAAGTAATCGCGCCTATAGTAACGTAATGCAAAAACCAGATTTAGAGGGGCACTGGTACCAGAGCGTCTACTAACCCTGACTGATCGGCCAATCCACCAGTCCTGCGACTGATAAGAAATTTGTACAACTGAATCGTCGGTGAAAACCCTGTAAGGTTCGTCGGACTTTAAAAGTTCAATACCTCCTGCATACTTAGTCTTGGATGCAAAGAAATCACGGTTAAACCTCATAAGGTAAGTCTCATAGGAATGACCTTTTCTTACAAAAAAGCTACTGGAAATATATGAACCAAAATAGTTTGGTACATCAAACTCCCCTTGATACGACCATTTATCGGTAAAAGTCTTATTATAATAAGCTATTGCTTTAGCTCGAACACCTAAACCCGCAAAGTTCCTTTCCGATAAAGCAAGTTTCATCTTTTCAGGGGATGAGTATTGCACCCCAGCGGATATTGTCCAAATATCCTTGGTTATCACATAAACATGCACATGGCTTGAATCGCTCAAGGGTTGAACTAAAATATTGGCATCCTCAAAGAAGTTACTTTGACGCAGCAACTGCTCAGTTTCAGCCAAATCCAATGGAACAACCTTATCGCCTTCCTTGAAAAGCAAGTTGTTTTGAATAATTTTTTTCCAGGTTTTTAAATGCAAGCTATTCCCAAATTTTTCAATATTCCTCTCTGGTTTAATAGTAGTATCGTAAACCGAGTATCCAAACGCATCAAAACGTATTATACTAATCTGTGAAATTATCTTGCCTTCATGCTTCAAGAATCGATTAACAGTTTCCTCATTGGTTAATGGTGCAACATTAACATTCTGACGGCCAAACCATTTATATACGGTTTGAGAAATTTTATCCTCTTTCTTTTTAATACTATCAGAACTAACCCGGTTGCTATCAGATTGTGCAAAAGATGAATAATTAATAAATCCAAAAAATGAAAAATAAACCATCATTACTAATGCAATGATGGTTTTACCACGGGTATATGAAAGCAACTTAAAATCAGTCATTCATCAAGAAATAAGCTTACTCCTTAGCAAATTTTTTGGCATTAATTTCAACTTTAAGGATAAAGAAGAAGTTTTGATCGTCGAGTTGAAGGAATTGGTAGTTTAATGGTTCACCTGTTTTACGAGCAATATCAATTAGCCCTAAGCCCGCTCCCCCCTTATCGGAAAGGTTTCCTTCGCGAATTTGCCGTTTATACATCTCCTTGAGTTCCTCGGGTGTTGCGCTATTAACGGTTATCAGTGCGTTTTCAAGATGATCTTTATGCTTTCGGGCCACCTTGTTGGAGGTAATAATATAGTATGTATCGTGTTTTTTGCCAATGATAAATAACCCTTTACCGATATTACGCTCCTGAATCTCATCGGAATGCTTATTCATATTCTGGAGAGTTTCAACCATAACGTGGTAAACCTTACGCTGCACCGAGCGTTCCTCACTATTTTTTTCCATATCCGATTCCGCCATCGATGTGAACATTTTTGTGATCTCATGGCTAAATTCCCCTAGGTAAACCAGGGAGAATCCATTATCAATCATTTCGTCGTAAATATTTGAGACGGATTTAATGAAATTAAATGATAGGTTCATACTCCAGAAATTTTATATTGCTTTCAAAAATAGAATAAAAAAGGTCGGAAAGCAAACCATCCGACCTTAATTTTTAGGTTTATAAACCCAGCAACTCTTTTCCCTGAATGCAGTTAATATCACGTGGGATATTAGCCTCAGCCACCCTGTTCAGATCGGCCTGTAGTTCATCGGTAATGAATCCTTTCTCTTCAAAAAGTTTCTTTACGGCAGCATAGTCGCCATTACCCTGAAGGGTTAAAATGTCCTTGGCCAATGAATTCATTGCCTCCGTCATCTTTTCATAGTTGACACGATAGGTTCCTGTTTCAGGAATTCGCTCAAAAGCACCACGTTCTTTCAGGTAGTTAAAGCAAACCATGTTAGCCTTTCCATGCGACGAAGCTGCACCAAACCTTACCGATCGGAAAATACCTGCAACAAAGGTTACATAGTTATCCATCATGTCCTTCTCGGGCAGTTCGCCCATTTGCGCAAGCTGCGATACCATGTAAAGGCCAAGAATATCGGCTTTCCCCTCTTCCAAAGCGGAATGCATTTCTTTTAATGCCTCACGAACCGTGCCTTTCCCATTAACAAGGTTTTTGATACCTAACCCATGGGCAACCTCATGGAACATAACGTTCTCAAAAAAAGCATCAAACTTGATGTTATCACGCTGCTCCTCGGCAATGAGCATATTTCCAATAGGCAGAAGAATTTTTTCAAACTTAGCTTTCATGGCATTCTTAAGCTGCAGCTTGCGGCTACCCTTTTCCAGGTGAACACGAGGATCGTTGGGTAAATTAATAGCAATGGTTTTGCTTCCAGAATTGCAATCGCCTGCATAGTAAGCAACCTCATAAACACCTAAATCAGAATCGATACCGGGCTTTTCTTTTTTGTATTCCGGTTCAACTGGTAAACTTTCCTGAAGTTTTGGGAGTAGCGCGGCAAAACGGTTAATCTTTTGAGTCCAGTCTAAATCCTTTATAAGTATGTATGCTTCATAAGCAGCCTTATAGTTGAACAGAGCATCCTCGTAATTCTCAATTGGACCAACCACAAAGTCGATATTATTGGTCTTCATATCCATCCATGCCAGGTCGCTGGCAAAGTAGTCATCGGTTTGCAAGGCATCGGCGCGAAGGGTGAGGTATTTTTTGAGTCCTTCATCTTCGGCAAGTTCGGCGGCTTTACGAAGCAAATCGGCGGCTTTGTCAATTTTTTCCTTGTAAGCAACATGGTATGGTACAGACTCAAGCTTGCCATCGGCATTACGAATAATAATTGTATATAGGCTTGTTTTATCGGTAGCCTGAAAGGCTTCAAACTCCTCGCGAGTCATATCCTTAGGATAAAAATTTGCGCCAAGGGGCTTTTCGCCATAACCCTCAACAAAAGGTTTGTTATCGTTAAGCCTTTCCCATGGGCCATAATTTATCATTACAAAGTCGCGAGTTGCTTCATCGCTTATCTTGCTAAGCAGTTCTTCCTTATCGCCATAGGTTTGTAGCCAAAATAGTTCATCCATGATTTCGGCAATCTCAAAAAGTAAAGGAAGCATTTGCTTCTCTTTATCGGAAAGGCTGATTATATCAACCCTAAGCTCAACCGGAGCAAATTCGTTAACCTTTTTCTGCATTTCGGTCTCCTGTGTTTTTTTTGTATTGCAACCAATTACTGTGAGCGTTGCAACAGCTGCAAGTAGTAATGTTTTCCCTTTCATAATAAAATTTATATTGATAGATTATTGTTCCTTTTCCTCCAAAACATCATCGGAGTTAAACCTGAAACCCAAACGTTTACCGGTTTGCAGCTTAGCATTCTCAATTTTAGTATTTAGCTGCACTACCGAAGCAATTTTAACCACATCGTATGGTGGAACCAGCAAGTCGAATTCCAATGCATACATAATGGCCGTTTCAATTATTGTTCTTAGCGATTTTTTATCGATAACCGCTGAACCGAAATTATTGTAAAGGAACCCCATTTGGCGTTTCCCTTCCACAAAGTAGTGATAATCACGGTTTACAAATATTCTTCCAATCAGGTAACCAAGGTCTTCGAGCCTATTATATTTAAAGGAATCGGCCAAAAAGTTATATATGTTGATAATTCCGCAATAGGAATTGAGAACATTATCGGAAACATAGGATAGTTTCCATATACTATGATCGCGGTCAAATTCAAATACGTTGGTGTGCATGCTAAAAATTAACAAATCGCCAGCCACCTTTAATTCGGCTTCATATTTTCCCCGGTCATTGTACTCCAGCTTAACCCTTTTATCGTACCCCCTAAGCTTATCGTTAAAATCTTCCTCAATTTCTTTGAGAACTTCCTTAATCAATCCAAAAACCTCAAGGGTATTATCATAAATTTTCTGTTTTACAACGGCTTTCTCGGTAAGTAGATTTTGAATTTTTTGCTGTGTGTTTTGGTTTTCCATAAATATTCAGTTTAAGAATTTCAAATATACATTAAATATTAAAAGTAAACAAAGCAAAAAAGGCTGCGTTTTGCAGCCCATTTTATTAAACATCTCATAGGTTACTAGTATGCTTGAGCAAAAATAGCCCTACGTTTCGATGGTTTTCCTGTTAAAATGCATTTCCCTTCCTCCTCTGGCATATCTAGCGGAATACAGCGAATAGTTGCTTTTGTTTCCTCTTTAATCTGAGCCTCGGTTTCGGGAGTTCCATCCCAATGAGCCAGAACAAAGCCTCCCTTTTCTGCTACTATCTTTTTGAATTCTTCGTAGGAATCTACCTTAACGGTATTGTTTTCACGGAAAGCCAAGGCCCGGTTGTAGAGGTTTTGCTGTATATCTTCAAGTAATGCAACTATAGTATCGGCAAGCTGCTCCTGAGGCACATATTGTTTTTGAAGGGTATCGCGACGAGCCACCTCGGCTGTTCCCTTTTCGATATCCTTTGGACCAATTGCAACCCTTACTGGAACACCTCGCATTTCATGCTCTGCAAACTTAAAGCCGGGCTTGTAATTATCCCTGTCGTCGTAGTAAGTGGTAATTCCCTTGGAATGCATTTGAGATCTTAGCTTGTGAACAACCTCACTAATGGCTGATAGTTCCTCATCGCTTTTATAGATTGGCACAAAAACTACCTGTGTTGGAGCAAGTTTTGGAGGCAACACCAAACCATTATCGTCAGAATGGGTCATAACCAGTGCACCCATAAGGCGGGTAGAAACACCCCACGATGTAGCCCAAACATACTCCTGTTGCCCCTCCTTGTTCAGGAACTTTACATCGAAAGCCTTGGCAAAGTTTTGGCCAAGGAAATGCGAAGTTCCAGCCTGCAAAGCCTTGCCATCCTGCATAAGCGCTTCAATGGCATAAGTATCAACGGCCCCGGCAAAACGCTCCGACTCCGATTTCTTCCCAACCACAACCGGCATTGCCATCCACTCGCGGGCGAATGTGGCATACACATTAATCATTCGTTCGGCTTCCTCTACGGCTTCCTGCATGGTGGCATGGGCGGTATGACCCTCCTGCCACAAAAATTCAGCAGTACGAAGAAACAGGCGTGTACGCATCTCCCAGCGCACTACGTTAGCCCACTGGTTAATTAGTATAGGCAAATCGCGATACGACTGTATCCATGTTTTGTATGTGTTCCAAATTATGGTTTCGGAAGTGGGTCGAACAACCAGTTCCTCCTCAAGCTTAGCTTCATCGTCAACCACTACGCCTTTGCCGTTAGGGTCGTTTTTCAAGCGGTAATGTGTAACCACAGCACACTCCTTCGCAAAACCCTCAACGTGAGCTGCCTCGCGGCTGAAAAACGATTTTGGGATGAATAGAGGAAAATATGCATTCTGATGGCCTGTTTCCTTAAACATTCTATCGAGTTGGTCACGCATTTTTTCCCAAATGGCATAACCGTATGGTTTGATAACCATACATCCCCGTACTGCAGAATAATCGGCCAGTCCTGCTTTAACCACAATGTCGTTGTACCACTGCGAATAATTTTCGCTTCTGCTTGTAATTTCCTTTGCCATATCAAATAATTGGAATGATTTTTGCTATAATCAATATGAAAACACTGGCAAAAGTAATTAATAAAAATGAATTATAACCCTAACAACTAATTAAATGGAGGTGCATATGAAAACCAATTTATTCAACTCAGCGCTCACCCTCGCAGTTTTCATGCTGGCATCCTGTTCTGCAGGGCTGCAGGTTAGCAATACATCATCGTGGGATGATGAAATATATGGAACAACTAATTCAAAATCTACTAAAGTACAAGTTACAAACGTTAGCCCAGTTGCACCTTCAGCTAAATCGGAACAGTATAATAAACTGGACGGCAAATTTGCTGAAGCTTTAAAAGCATTGGAAGATAGCAGCAAAAACGATACCGTTATTTACAAGGCAGAAGATACAAACCCATACCGCAGAATACTTTCCGATAGCTATGAGGAATCGTACGAGCGTAGGTTAAGGGGCTTTGAGGACCCCCGCTATGGTATGGAAGACTGGAGCGTTTACTATTCCGACGACTGGCGTTACGCCCAGGCTTACGACCCTTCATACTACAGAGTTGTAGTAATGGGAAGTAATGTATGGGTTGAGCCCTGGTACATTTACAATTCGTTTGGTTGGCCAAGGTCGCGTTTCTACTTTGGATTCGGGTTTGGATGGGGCTATAACCCATGGAACTCATATTACTTAGGGTATTACTGGGATCCATGGTACTATAACCCTTGGTACTACAATCCATGGTACTACTCCCCATACGTTGCAAGCAACGCATACTGGTCAGGATGGTACGATGCAACCTATTACTGGGACAAGTACACGCCCAATAGCAACAGGTACTACTATGGCCGCAGAGGAAATTCGACCAACAATACCGATCAATATGTAGGTGGAAGAAGCACATCGGTCATTCCAGGTGATGGACAAATAGTTACATCCCGTAGGACAAGAACAGATGTTCCTGCTGAAACAAACCCAGTTGTTACAACACGTGAGACTCAAACACGAGTAACACCAACCTATGAAACCCGCAGGGGCGAAGGTCGAACTACCTCAACAGGAAATCAAACTGTTGTACGAAGAGATGGAACATCAACTCGAGTATCTGACGGCACGGGCGATTTTTCGTCATCAAGAACAACGCGGCCTACCCGTGAGATTGGCATATCGGAACCTACCCGCAGGGGCACAACTCCAACCTACGAGCGCCCACGAACTGGTAATTCTGGCGAGTACAACAGTACCCGTAGAGTTGAGAACCCATCAACACAGCCAACTATTACTCGTAGCCCATCAACTACAACACCTACCCGAACTACCACTCCAACCTACAACCGCCCAAACAGGGTTAGCACCCCATCGTCATCACAACCTTCAACCCGTAGCTATGATTATGAACGCCCCCGTAGTTCAAGTAGTGGTTCATCTAGCAGCAATTCCTCGGTATCCCGTTCATCATCTAGCAGTTCATCAAGTTCATCAAGTAGCAGTTCAAGCGGAACTTCAACTACTAGAAGGAGATAGTTAAATATGCACCTCAAGGGAGAGGATCACCTCTCCCCCTTTTTTGTTTAAAAGATTAATTACATAAAAAAACAAACATGAAAACATACAGGTCTTTAACAATTGGCTTTTTAGCAATCCTATCAACTCTGGGTTACAAACTAAACGCCCAAAACCTTGCCGATGGCCTTAGGTTTAGTCAAACCGTAAATAATGGAACAGCTCGTTTTGTATCGATGGGCGGTGCTTTTGGAGCACTGGGAGCCGATTTTTCGTCAATTGCGCTTAACCCCGCTGGTGTAGGTGTATACAAATCAGGCGAATTCACCATTACACCATCGTTCAAAACACAAAAAGTATCATCAACCTTTTTAGGTGTATCGGCATCGGATAACAAGAATAGGATTAACCTTGATAATTTAGGCTTCGTAATGTCGTTCAAGCCTTATAAATCCGAAGATAAGGGCATCCTGGCATACAACTTATCATTTGGCTACAACAGAACCAACGATTACCACTCTAACGCAATTACCCTTGGCGATTACAATAAGTATTCCATCATGGACTATTTCTCAGCCATTACTAATGGTAAATACACCCCATCGCAGTTAGAACCATCAACAAACTACAATCCCTTTAATACCTTAGGAGGTGGTGCATGGGAATCGATAATGGCTTGGAACACCTGGTTGCTTTACCAATATGACTCTGGAACAGGCACCTATGAACCTGCCATTTACCTACAAGATTCAGTTAAATATAAAAATATTTCAACTACTGAAGGTGGTTCGGGAGAGTTCACAACCGCTTTTGGTGTAAATATTTCAAATAAGTTGTATTTGGGTGCATCGTTAGGAATAACTGATTTTAATTACACATTTAACTCAACCTATTCTGAAGATGCAAAAGCAAGCAATCCGTCCAGGCCAAACGGAGATAGGTTTTACTACATGGATTACAAACATTATGTAGAAACGAAAGGCTCAGGCTTCAACCTGAAAATTGGAGGTATTTATACTCCGATACCTGAACTTCGCATTGGGCTATCGCTCCACACCCCTACATTTTATAGTTTCGACGATGCATTCTCGTCATCGATAATTACAAACTTCGACACAACTGGCACAGAGGTTAACTTCCAAAGCAACAGCCCGCTGGGTAGGTATGATTATCATTTTGAAACACCTATGAAGATTACCGGAAGTGTTGCTATTATAATTATGCAAAAGGGATTGGTTAGCATTGATGTTGAGCATCTCGATTACTCTACCATGCGTTTCCGCCGGGGTGGCGATGGCGACACTTTCTGGGATTTAAATAGCCAAATGGGAAACACCTTTAAGAGTGTTACAAACCTAAGGTTTGGTGGAGAGTATAAAATTGGGGATATCGCTCTAAGAGGAGGTTATGCCTACTACCCATCGCCCTACAAATCGGGTTTCCTCAACGACAAATCCAAAATTCAGCAGATTTCAGGTGGTATTGGCTACAGAGCTGGCAACGTATCAATTGATTTTGCCTACCTAAGAACATTACAGGATGTTAAATACGTTTTCTATGATTTGAATATTCCTAGCGTTACCAACAAGGTGCGTGATAGTAGAGTTCTGCTTACTTTTGGTTTTAGATTTTAGTTGGTATACCTTCAAAACAGCAAAGGGCGCTAAAAGGCGCCCTTTGCTGTTTATTAATTACAATGATTTAAGCCATTATTTTACTTTCAACAATTGATAGAATTTCAGCCTCCATTTGTTGGGTTTTCTTAACTATCTCGGCACCCCTACTAATGAACTCATTGGCTTTATCCTTATCCTTTAGGCCTGAAGCATTGATTTTTACATTTAGATAAGCTCCCATTACCGCTGAGCGTGCAGCCAAAGCACCAACACCGGCATCGGAAACGGAGTTAGGATTACCATGTTCAGCCATTGCCTTTATAACCTCCATTGACTCAAAGCAAAGGTTCATGACACGGAATGGCACCTCGATGGCGTATAGGGTAGCGTCCTGTATGGCCTTTGTTCGGGCTGCCTTTTCCTCGTCGGTTCCCTTGGGTAAGCCAAATGCGTCCATAATGCGGTTGAACGCAGCAGTATCCTCATCAACCATTTTAATAAGCTGCTCCATGAAAAACTTGCCCTTTTCGGCCCAGTTGGAGAATTCTTCCCAGCGATCGTCCCAACCGGGTTTGTGCGATGATAGGTTTGCTACCATGGTAGCAAGTGCAGCGCCAAAAGCGCCCATGGCTGCCGATATGGAACCTCCGCCAGGAGCAGGCGATTCGGATGCAGTTTCCTGAGTGAAACCCTCAAGCGTTCTGTCAACCAATTTTTTACCGGTTTTTTCCTCAAGGATATACTCTATGATTTTCTTATCGGGGTCAAATGGGTAAAGCTCATCCAAACCCATCGATTTTACAGCAATCTTTATTATCTCCCTATCAGGGATACCAAGCGAACGCTGCTGCTTACGCAGGAAATATTTACCTGCCTCAAGCATGGCGCTAAGGGGAACAACCCCAACAATCTCAGAGCCGGTAACCCTTAAGCCTCTTTCTGCTGCCTTTTTGGATGCCTCCTCAAAAGCCACATGAATAGGGGTAACGGTTATATCTGTTAAATTGATTGACACCTGGGCAATTCCATACTCATCAATAAACCATCCAATTGCTTTGCAAGCCTTTAGGGATCCGGGCACCCATATCTCATTGCCGTTCTCATCGGTGGCAATTTTACCCGTAACGGGGTTGCCCACACGCATTGGGCGCCCTTTTTCACGGATATCAAATGCTACCGCATTAGCCCTTCGGGTTGATGTGGTGTTAAGGTTAACATTGTATGCCACAAGGAAATTGCGTGCTCCCACAGCAATAGCTCCAGTTTTAGGAATAAACTGTGATGGGCCAAAATCCGGCTTCCAAGCAGGATCCTGAAGTTTCTTGGGTAATCCCTCGTACTCGCCTGCCCTACAATTTGCAAGGTTACGGCGCTTTTCCTCAAATGCAGCATACTCATAACAATAAACAGGAATTCCTAATTCCTCACCAATACGCTTAGCCAATTTGCGGGCATACTCAACCACCTCGTCCATGGTGATGTTGGCCACCGGAACAAGCGGGCAGACATCAGTTGCGCCAAAGCGTGGGTGAGCACCATGGTGCTTGCTCATATCGATGAGCTCCATTGCCTTGCGGGTTGCCCGAAATGCAGCCTCAACAACCTCATCGGGGGTTCCCACAAACGTAACTACAGTTCGGTTAGTGGCTTTGCCCGGATCAACATCAATTAACTTAACGCCTTCAACGGCTTCAATCTCATCAGTTATCTGCTTAATAATTGTCATATCGCGCCCTTCGGAAAAATTGGGCACACACTCAATTAACTTTTTCAGTGACATAATGATTATGGTGTTTGTTAAAGTTCAAAGGTTAAAGGTTAAAGGTTAAAGGATAAAGTTTAATATCCCTTAATTGTTTGTTTAGTTATTCCCAAAAACTCGTTTTAGTATGTCAGTTACCCGGGCGGCTGGATCCTTACGGATTTTTAACTCTTCCTGCTCAATTAGGACAAAAAGACCATCGATAGCCTTTTGGGTCACATAATCGTCGAGATTTGGGTTTACTGCTTTACCTCCAGTTAAAAGGGTTAGCCTATTATAGGTTGTTGCTAAAGGCTCCCAGTAGGAGGTGAGCTTTACCTTTTGAATAGCCTCATGAACCTGAGGCTTAAAGGCGGCAAACAGTTGTTCAGATGTGTTTTTCCTAAAGTATTCGGTAGCCGCATTATTAGGGCCCCTCAGTATTTCCATGGCATCAGTAAACGACATTTTAGAAATGGCGTCAGTAAAAATAGGCAAAGCCTTTTTGGCAGCCTCCTCGGCAGCGCGATTAAGCGTAAGTGTAAACTCATCGACCTGCTTGGAGAAACCGGCATCGACCAGTGTTTTGCGAACCTTTTCGGCTTCCGGGGGAAAGGGGATAAAAATATTGGGGTTTTTGTAAAACCCATCAACCTGCGATGCTAAACCCGTTGAGTTTTTTGCGCCAATGGCTAATGCCTCTTTAAGCCCTTGAACCACCTCGGCATTGGTAAGTGGCTTACTCCCTGAACCTTGCGGGATAGGAAAATTTGTAGGAATTGATATTTCAGCACATGCCGATATCAATATAACTATTGGAAGTAATAAGCTTTTTTTCATACTCCAACTATTTATCGTTGATAATACTGCCATTCAGGATAACCGTTTCAATCAAATCGGATGTATAGGCGTAGGGCATATACTCGTAGCTGGGTATGGGCTTGGTAATAAATACGTTTGCCACCTTACCCTTGCAAATGCTTCCGTGTGTATCGGAAATGCCCATGGCGTATGCACCGTTAATTGTTGTTGCATTTATAACCTCCTCGGGCAACATGCGGAGTTTGATACATCCCAGCGACATGATAAACTTCATATCGCCCGATGGAGAAGAACCAGGGTTAAAATCGGATGCTAAAGCAATGGGAAGACCCGCGTTGATCATTTTCCGTACGGGAGGGTCAACCATACCCAGGAAGAATGCAGCACCGGGCAGAAGTGTAGGCATAGTTTCAGAGCCAAGTAGTGCATTAATCTCATCATCACCAGTGAACTCTAAATGATCGACCGAAAGCGCATTATACTTTACGCCAACCTGAATACCCCCTGAAAAATCGAGTTCGTTTGCATGGAGTTTGGGCCTAAGGCCATACTTGATTCCTGCCATCAGGATACGCTCAGTATCCTCAACGGTAAAGAAACCTTTATCGCAAAAAACATCAATATAATCGGCTAAGCCCTCAGAGGCAACCACAGGTATCATCTCATTGATAATCAAATCAACATACTCGCTTTGTCGGCCTTTATACTCAGCAGGTACAGCGTGAGCGCCAAGAAAGGTTGATTTTATGGTTATAGGCGTAGTTTCCTTTAACCGTTTAATAACCCGAAGCATTTTCAACTCACTCTCGGTGGATAAGCCGTAACCGCTCTTGATCTCCACGGCTCCGGTTCCCTTCCGAATTATCTCGTAAATGCGAGCAAGCGATTGGTTGTAAAGCTCATCTTCAGATGTTTCGGCTAAACGTTTGGCTGAGTTTAGTATACCTCCACCACGTTTAGCTATCTCTTCGTAGGACAGACCCTTTATCTTGTCGATATACTCTATCTCGCGGCTACCAGCATAAACCAAATGGGTGTGCGAATCGCAGAACGAAGGGAAAACCATACGGCCAAACGCATTGTAAATTAGCACATCGCCCGAAAGCGATGAAAGATCGGGAGCTTTGGACATTGGCCCAAAATCGGCAATTAGCCCCTTGTCTATCAGTAAATATGCATTATCAATAGTTTTCAGCTTGGCCATATCGTTACCGGCTTTCCAAACTGCCGGTTTATCTTCCACCTGAACCAACTTTTTGATATTTAGAATAAGTATTTGCATGGGCGAATGCATTTTTATGGCCTCGAAGATAGGCAATTAAGATGAATTCTGAAATGTTTTTAAGCAGGTTGTTGGGTGGGCAGCAAGGATAAGGGGGAGCGTTAAAAGAGGATAGTTAACCAGTGTTAAGTGGGAATGAGTCGGAATACTCGGAATACTCGGAATGAGTCGGAATAGACACTCTTTTACTTACAACCGTCAACCATCAACCCAACTAGTTTCACAGAGTTACAGGGAGTTCAACACAGTGTTACACAGTGAAAATCCATCAAATCTACGTAATCGGTGTGGTTTGACCCCCTATAAAACTAGACTAAAAGTACAAACTAAAATTGTACTTTTATGCTGATGGTAAAACAAATTCA
>NZ_JBBFKU010000033.1:0-38176 GCF_037481895.1 Tenuifilum sp. | reverse complement strand
TGTAAAACTATCCCTTAACGGGGATATTTCCAACTCCCATTTTTTATCTACAAAATTTTATTTTGGACGGATGTGAACAAAAATAGGGTTGTTTAATTATCCCGATTTAGTTGAAATTTGACCATAAGGTTAAGGGAACGATAGACCTGTACATGTTAAAATGGTTAATAGCAAGTACATTCTAATCAGCTCATATCTGTCGGTTGTTTTGTTTCGGGATTTTAAAATGGTTATCATTATACAAAAAGCAAAGTAAATCAAACTCAAAATCCTTCCTGTATTAGGGGTGAAAAATGTTATAACAAAAGCAATGGGGAATAATGAAAGCGCCCAGCGGGTTGCTATGTTTAATAGTTTACTATCGCCGCTTATGTTATTCCCGTAGAAGAATAAATAGTACCCAGACAGTAGAATTGAAAGAAAGATAATTACTAGTAGGAATGTAGCACTGCTGGTAATACCTTTAAGAATTCCTGCTAAAACTAAACCTAACACTAGCAGAATTTCAGTAAGCTTTGGCTTCATATTTCGTATAAATTAGATTGGTTAAATGCATTAACATTATAATCAATTTTTACAAAATTCATACCCACGTTGGTGCGAGCCTCAATATGCGTACGATATATACAAAACCAACCCAAAAATTTCAGCAAATCTAGTAAAAAAAATTTCTCGCTCGTGCTTTCGAGCAGTTTTTCATCTATACCGGCCAAGGCGCAATGTTAGGTTACGCTCAAACTTGCCTTTGGAGGTGCAACCAACAAAAATGGACGGACGACTTTGAAAAAACTCACACGGAATACAATAACACAGGGGGGCACATCATAAATGATACAGCATTAAAAAGAGCGCACGCGACCCCCGACGCGTGCGAACAAGTAGCCGATTATGCCATGCTGTTGGCATATTAATAACCATAATTAAATCCCACATCAAAACAATCGATAAGTATGAGTTGATAAGAATGTTCGTACAACTATCTATTTTAACATGCACCGGCCTATCATTCCCTTAGCCCAAAAGTCAACAATCTAGAAAATCGTGTTAAGAAAAACTTCCCGCTTGGACTAAATTTTTGACCGTTCACGAAATTTATCGACATTATTTTTGGTTGTAAAAATTCAGTCCAATAATTTCGCACTTGTAAGTTAACTTTATTATTAACCTTAAAAAATTATTAAAATGGAAGCAAGAAAATTATCATTACAAGAAATGAGTTTGACTGAAGGTGGAAGTACAGCAGGCTGTGCTGCAGGTGGTGCATTTGCGGTTACGGCATCTTTTGTATCTATTGGGTTTATAGTTTTCGCAACTGGCCCAATAGGTGCTGTTGTTGTTGCAGAACTTCTTGCTGGTCAAACACTGAGTTTAGCTGGCACAATAGTAGGTTGTGTGCTATAGTATTTGACATTTTGAATTATTTAACAATTTTTCATATGAGAAAAGAAAATAATGAATTAAAAGAGTTTTTAGTATCTGAACTCAAGGATAGTCTGTATTATAAGGAATTTAAGGATTTATCAGAAGATAATCCAAAACAAGAAATAATTGACTATCTACATTCTAAGTTTTTAAGATTAAAAAAAATTAGCCAAATTAGCATTGTTATAATATCGATATTTATAACACTAACCTTATTTATATGTTTATTCAATATTGAAAATAATATTTTAATTGGTCTAATAATATTTGCAATCACATTAATTCCTTTAATGGTATTAGGTATATTTTTTAATAAACAATTTTATGAAAGTGAAAAAAATATTTTCATTATTAGGGTTCTTAGAAGAATTCTACAATAACTTTCATTACATTTTTTTTAATACAATTTACTAATACGGACCAACCATCTTTAATAAATGCTTCTATCAGCTTTATTAAATAATCTATCAAAAATTGTACAAATTTGCTAAGTTAAACTCTCTTCGGGCGATTGAAAATCCGCACAAGCGTTTAATGATAGTGATATACATTTAAATAAAAAAGACCATCGTGATAGTCGATGGCCTTGATGTATTAATTAGGGTTTGTTACCGGCTACTGTCAATCACATGACAAATTCGCTCAAAAATCTCGTCGATTGTTCCCATACCATTTACTCCACGGTACTTGCCCTGCGCCTTGTAGTAATCCATTACCGGCAGGGTTGTTTTATTGTAGATATCGAGCCGGCCACGGATAATACCTTCGTCCTGGTCATCGCTACGGTCGCTCATTTTTCCCCGGTTTAGCAGGCGAGCTAAAAGCTCATCGTACTCAACCTCCAAGGCTAACATTATGGTAATGGGAGCTTTTTTGGCATCGAGCATTTCGTCGAGTTTCTTGGCCTGAACGGTAGTTCGGGGAAATCCATCGAAAACAAAGCCCGGAACATCGTGGTGGTTATCGAGTTCCCTTGCAATCAAATTGATTACCATCTCATCGGGAACCAGCTGCCCCTTATCGATATACTTTTGAGCCTCTACTCCAATTGGCGATTGTTCACGTATTGCAGCCCTAAGCATATCGCCAGTAGCCAGATGCTGCAGCTTGTATTTCTCAATTATTTTTTGGGATTGAGTGCCCTTGCCTGCGCCCGGGGGGCCAAATAAAACAATGTTAAGCATTTTACGATATATTGTGTTTTGGTTTATTGCTGTTTAGTTTCCAACCTCTTACCTGCTAAAATGCTTGAACAAATATAGGTAAACAATTGTCACAGCCAAAAAATTATTGGACAATTTGCGGGTTGACTTAAAGCATTACCATAGAAAAATATTCCACGCTTTTTAAAGTTCATTAAACTTTATCAAATTTGATTTGTAGCACATAGATTATTTTACCATGCATTTTTTAATATATAGAATTTTAGTAACGGTTCAGAGATTGTAACAGGTTAATTGAATGTAACTAAAACGGCCTAACAAGATGTTGTGCATAAGCAATGTATCCATAGCAAATATTGCTCTCTAAAACTTTTTCACAAACTTGAGATGTGTTTGCTCGTATCCCAACCGTTTGTAAAATTCCTGTGTTCGCACCCTGTAATTTCGGGTGGTAAGTTCAACCTCTTCAAGACCGAGCTCTTTGGCAAGTTTCTCTGCTTGCTCCATCAGCATGCTGCCAACCCCCCGCGAGCGATACTCGGGCAAAACGTTTAACTCCTGGAGTTCACAGGTTAACCTCACGTGATGCAGAATACGCTGAACATGCATGCTCAAGAAACCTATAACCTTTTCGCCATGGCATGCTACCCAGTAATGCACCGTGCTATCTTCAAGATTCCTTCGGTAGTTCTCGGTAAAGTATGAGTAATTGAGGCTCTCACCCTCAAGGTCGCAAATTAGCTGGTAAACCGGTTCTAAATCGGCAGGTGTTGCCTTTCGAATTGTAAACATGGGCTTTACTTTAAGGTTTCAACTACCATGAGTAGTAGCGCAATCATGCGTTGAGCATTTTGTTCAAAAATGCGAACTATCTCCTCCCAGCTCACGGGTGGTTCATCGGTTTTCCAGCAATCGTAATCGGTGCTCATGGCAATGGCAGCATAAGGAATGGCCAGCTCGTTGGCCAGGGCCACCTCGGTGGCAACCGACATGTTAATTACATCGGCTCCCCAGCTGCGAAACATCATTGATTCGGCTCGGGTGGAAAAGCGTGGCCCCTCAATGGTAACCACGGTTCCCCGTGGATGACACTTAACCCCTACCCTGCCCGCACAATCAAGGATATGGGCGCGCAATGCCGAGTCGAAGGGATCGGCCATAGGGGTATGAACTGCACCACTGGCAAAGGATTCATGGTAAGTATTAATACGCTTTCGGGTAAAATCAATGAACTGGTCAAGTAAAACAAAGTCGCCCCGTTCAATCTCTGCACGTAAACTTCCGCAAGCAGTAGTGGCAATAATGCAATCGGCACCCTGATGCTTGAGCGCGTAAATATTTGCCCGGTAGTTTACCTCAGTTGGGCTATACTCATGGCTATGGCCATGGCGGGCAAGAATAATCACCCTGTTACTGCCAATAGTCCCAACCCTCAGCAGCGACGATGGATTCCCGTAGGGAGTATCTACCCTAAGCGTGGTGGCATCTTTAATAATATCAGGGTTATCGAGCCCGGAGCCGCCAATAATTCCAATTGTAGGCATATACTTTAGAATTAAACATCATTGCCGTGTAGTTAGATTATTTGTCATGCTGAACACGCCGAAGCATCTCCTTGCACTTTTTCTCTTTTAGCATTGACTGAGATCCTTCGTTTCACTCAGGATGACAAAAGGCATGTTTATTTTTATTAACTGAACGACTTTTTAATTTAACATAGTAAATTTAATGCAAATCAGTCAAAAAAAGCATTTCCGACTACAATTACATTGATTTTTTCAAACAGCTTTTTACCTTTGACACTAAGTTGAGTAAAAACAATGCGTGTAGCAGACCAATACTACAGAACCATTTGGGTTGATGAGGGCCAACTGCCCGATGTTCAAATAATTGACCAACGCTATCTACCACATGAGTTCCATATTGAAACCATATCGTCCTATAAGCAGATGGCCATAGCCATAAAGGAGATGCACCTGCGTGGAGCCGGCCTAATTGGTGTGGCTGGAGCATTTGGTGTGTACTTGGCTTACCGCGATGCATTTCAGGGCAACCAACCGATGGTTTTTGTTGATGGAGCCATTGCCGAAATTCTGAACACCCGACCCACCGCGGTTAACCTGAAATGGGCTATCAATATAGTTTGTTCCAGGGTTGCGAGCGGTTTAACTTTAGAAGAAAAGGCACACATAGCCCTTGATGCGGCAAAGCAGCTTGCCGACCATGATGCTGAGAGCTGCCGGTTGATTGGCCTAAATGGGTTGCCGTTAATTGAAGAGATTAGTGATAGAAAAAAGGGCGGTGTTGTCAATATCCTCACCCATTGCAATGCCGGTTGGCTTGCCTTTACCGATTACGGTTCAGCCCTATCGCCCATATACCTTGCACACCGTAAAGGTATTAAACTGCATGTTTGGGTCGATGAAACCCGCCCCCGGAACCAAGGTGCAGCCCTTACCACTTGGGAACTACTTAACGAGGGCGTTCCACATACACTGATAGCCGATAATACCGGTGGGCACCTTATGCAAAACCACATGGTGGACATGGTGGTTACCGGTGCCGATAGAATAGCCGCGAATGGCGATACCGCCAATAAAATTGGCACCTACCTGAAAGCCCTCGCCGCCCACGATAATGGCATTCCCTTTTACGTAGCCGCACCCACCTCAACCATCGACTTCGCCCTAGCCGAAGGCTTAGGAAAAATCCCTATTGAGGAACGATCGGGAAACGAAGTGCGCTACGTTAGGGGATTGTATAATGGGAATATAGTCGATATGCTGATTTGTCCAGACAATACCCCGGCTGTAAACTACGGATTTGATGTGACACCAGCCCGGCTGATAAGCGGTTTTATTACCGAGAAGGGTGTGGTAAAACCAAATTCCGATGCCATTAAAAAAATAATTTAGACACTAAGCATTTACAAACACCTCAACATTCTTCTAACTTAAAGCCTTTAAACAAAATAACATATGGTCAATTTGCCTTCTTTTTGTCAGTAATGTTGATGTAGTTTAGCTTTAGTCATAATAATTTAAAATTGATTCTTACTACAAGATAATCGATTACGATGATTTGATGATTTTTGCTGATTTCACCTTTCCCATTTTCAAATGATGTTCATATTTTTGGAATTGAAACCATTGTAAAACATATGAGGGACGGCATAATCAAATTCAACTGCAACTGGACAAAAACCGACCCTATTGAATCGCCCCTTACTGAGGAACTGATATACTGGCGTCAGGTATTATACAAAAAGGGATTTGTGGGAGTTGATAGTAAGGGAATTGGTTACGGGAACCTAAGCTGCCGGACAAGTGGTAATGAGTTTCTGATTACCGGTAGTGGAACGGGTGGGTTTGCCGAGATTGGCAAACAGCACTTTGCCCTGGTTACCTCATTTAACATTCATAGGAATACGGTTGATGCTACTGGCCCAGTCATAGCTTCGTCGGAATCGATGACACACGCAGTGCTTTACCTTTGCGATCCCAAGATTGGTGCAGTTATCCATATCCATAACCTAAACCTGTGGCGCGCACTGCTGCGCCGTGTTCCTAAGACAGGGAAACAAGCAGAGTATGGAACCCCTGAAATGGCTAAGGAGGTAATTAGGCTCTACAGCCAAACCGACCTCAAAAGCAAGGGCATACTTGTTATGGCTGGGCACGAAGAAGGTATAGTATCCTTTGGGCCCGACATTGCCAGTGCTGCTCAAACCCTACTGAACTGGGAAGAACTATCGCTCTAGAATTTATAATCAACCCCTACCCTGACGATATGTAACAGGTAGAAATTTTTGTTGGCGTGCCCTCCGGGTGGCAGGAATATCTCAACGGCATACTTACTTTTACGAGGAGCTATGCGAATGCCGTATGCTAAATAGACTGAAGGGTACCACCTACTGAACGGTTCATCTTGGATGGTTTGACCAAAATTCTCATTCCACCAGCTTAAAGTAATACCTCGGGAATACGATAACCCGGCCCCGGCGCCAAGGACAACCGAAAAGGAGTAATACCTGAGTATGTCTAAATCTGAATATATGCCTAAAGTAGTTACCCTGTAGTAACTATCGGGGACATCGGTAATAGCAAAGGTCCTGTATGATGCTGCCTGTATGGAGGTATTTACCCTCCAGCGTCCGTTTAGGTAATGCTTTTGGAATCCTATGCCTAAAGGGATGCCAAACCCCTGCTCACCCCGCCCTTCCTGATACGCTATTAAACCAAAAAACTTAAGGCTACTGCTACCCTTCTCACGCCAAACCCATGTGGAATCCTGGGAAAAGGCATTAGTAGCTGCAAAAAACAAATAGGCAGTTACGGAAAAAACATTTAGCCAGTCTCTTAAACGCTTGAATAAAATCATACTATATAACTTTTTAATTTGTTTACCTCTTCGTTAAAGTTAAGAAATGGGTATTGCTTCTGAATGCTATTTACCTCATTCAAAATTTTATCTACAAACCTTTTAAATTCTTGGGATTTGGGATTAACCGGTCTATGGCTTAATGCCTGTTGTATTCTATGAACCTTTTCCGTAACTTGCATAGCCTGGCGCTCAATAAGAGCATCGGAGAACTTTTGCCAGATGTAATCGACCGCAAGCTGCGATGGGTGAAGCATATCCGTATCGTAAAAACGGTAATCCCTTAAATCGTCCATCATGATTTCGTATCCAGGGAAATAGAATGCTTTGTCAGAATAAATTTCAACTAACCTGTGTACAGCGAGAATAAGAGTCGATTTACTGAGCTGGTTGCCAATTGCACCATCCTTCCAGTGCCTGATTGGGCTAACTGTAAAAAGAAACCGAATGTTTGGAGTTGCGGCCAGAACCTCGTCAACCAGTTTCGACCACTCGGTTACAATCTCGTCAACTGAGAGCAGGGTATGGGTAAATTCCTTTGCAGGAATTTTATGACAGTTAGCCACTACCTGACCCGTTGTTACAAGCCGGTAAACCCGTGCAGTACCAAATGTTACTGCTATCAAGTTTGCCTTTTTAATGAATTCATGGGCACTACTGCAAGCATCATTAATTTTAAGCAGACACTCTTCTTGACTCTCGGACGAGAACCGGGTGTAGTGATCAAAGCTGAACCACAAGCCATTCCTGTGATTTAAATCGTTACCGGTATAGTGCTTATTTTGCAGAATGTTCCTCAACACCTTTGCAACCGATAAAGGATTGTAAACCACCCCGAACGGGTTAACCTGCACTGGCATTTTATAGCTTTGCATAATTCCACCTATATTCTCGGCAAAGCACGAACCGCAGAAAAGTACAGGTGTTTGGTAGCTAATACGGAAAGGATAATCGCTTACAGTAACCTCAGTGCGGAAATCAATTTTAGAGCTGCTCATTAATCCAGTTCAGTATTGAATTAAAAACCTCATCCCTTTCCCGCTCATGATGCAATTCATGGTAACATCCGCTCCACTCAATGTATGTTGCCTTAGGAATTTTACGCGATAGCTCATTGGTAGCTATATGCGAGGTAATTGTATCGCCGCTGCCATGCATGAGTAGAGTAGGAATACTAATCTTCTGGGCATTCCCAAAAATGTACTTGGTAGAACTTGTGATTGATGTATAAAGCCTAGGAGTTATAAGCCCATGATTGAGCGGATCGGTTGCATACTTCTCCACCTCCTCAGGAATTTGGGAAATTTGCTCAGGCTTTACGGTCGATTTTATTTGAATAAATGGAGCAACCAAATTCATGAACTCACTAAGTGCCTCCATTACAGGCGATGGAGGAACTGCCAATTTTAACCAAGGCGAGGTTACAACCAATAGATCAAGTTTGGTTGGTCTGTTTAGGGCATAGTTCAGAGCGATGTTTCCTCCCATGCTGTGCCCATAAAGTATTATTGGCAGTTTTGGATAATCGTGTGTAATTTTTGTCATAGCCAAATCAATTTCAAAGAGCAGCTGCTCAAAGTATTTGATATGCCCTCTTCTACCTTCGGATTGACCATGCCCAATGTGGTCCCACGACTGTACCAAAAAGCCATGGTATGCAAATCGTTTTGCCCAGGGCACATACCTTAGCGAATGCTCCCCGTGCCCATGTACAATTAGGATGATTGCCTTTGGTGCAGCAACGGGTTTAATTTGCCATGCAAAAATGTTTTTCCCGCTCGACGATTGCCAAATCTGTTTTTCGGGTTCCATATCTTTTAAAATTTTCAATATAAATTAATCCCAAACGTACTTCCAAGTACCATCGGTTTGGCGCTTCCATACCGTATGGAAAATTCCTTGAACAACCAATGTGTCGGCATTGCTTTTGGGAACCTTCCAGGTATAATGGCCATAGGTGTAAGCTAAGTCGCCACTTTTTGAAACCTCTACAAAATCAGGCTTCCAATCGACTTTTGCCCCTAAGTACTGAGGGTTTGAGTAGTAGTGGTAAATAGCATTTTTCCCTTTAATTAGGCTATCGCGGCCACGAAGAATTGTTGCCGAATCATCGGCAAAAAATGCAAAACCTTCAGCAATACCATGCTGCCTAACATAATCACAAAACTGTGATTCTACCTCAAATATCTCGGATTTCAAACTTTCCTTAGTGGGCAACGCTTTACCACACGATAACATCGTAACAGTGTAGAGTATGCTCAAGTAAATGGTAAAATTGGTTAGTCTGTTTTTCATTGAATATTAACTTTATAGATTCATTAATCTATCAATAAATGCATTTTACAAATTACAAAAAAATCGATTTGTTTGCTTAAGTTATGTTAAAAATTTATTTTGCCAAGGATATTTACCTATCTCACCTGGTATTAAATTATTGACTATGAAATCATTAAACTTAAGGCGTTTACAAAGCAAGATGCTTCTCCTCCTTGTTGGCATCTCAGCCATTGTATATCTGATAGTTTTCGTATTCATCATTAAGAGCATACAGCACGATAACCTTAAGGATGCTCATAGCTATGTTAACACGCTGGTTAAAGAAACAGCCCGCAGTTTCGAGGATCAACTCAACCAGGAACTGAGTATAACAAAAACACTAGCTGAGGCTTTTCGTGCATTCAACTATACAAACCAAAAGGATTGGATTGAACTGCAAAACAGAATGGTTTCCGACGTTCTTAAGGAGCATCATAACATAAAATCGCTTTGGGTAAACTGGGACTTGTCCAAGATTGACAGAACCGGCAAAAGCAAGGGGCGTTTGCGTTGCACATTTTACTGGGAGGACGATATTCTAAAATATCGTCAGGATACCGTTACGTTCGACAACCTTTCAAGTAAAAGCCTCTGGGTTACAAAAAATTTAAAAGGCAACACCATTCTTGAACCATACTACTGGAAGTACACCAACGCCGATAAGGTAAAAATTCACATGACCAGCCTGGTAAGCCCAATCTCGTATGGGAACCAATTGGTGGGTACAGTTGGCTGCGACATCACCCTGACAGAAATCAAGGAACGCGTTGATAAGCTAAAGCTTTTTAAAAACAGCTATGCCTTCCTGCTATCGAACGGCAGCGTTTACGTTTCACACCCCGATTCAACAGTTTTGGGAAAAACAATGAGGGAAATAAATGCCGAAGAGGATAGTATTCACCATATTTCCGATAAAATTGCCAGGGGCGAGGCCTTCACAATTTCAGCCAAGCATTCCGACACAGGCAAGGAGGTGGTAGCCTACTTTAACCCCATTACCATGAAAGGATCGGACTCACCCTGGTGCCTAGGCGTTATTGTGATAATTGATGATGTTTTAACCGAATCGCGTTCCCGTACATACTCTCTAATTATCATTGGAATTATCGGTTTAATCCTTATTAGCGGGGTAATAAGCATAATCTCCAATCAAATATCGAAACGTGTAACTCGTGGGGTTGAATTTGCCCAGGAAATTAGCAAAGGAAACTTACGGGCAGCTTTTAACGATAATTCCGATGATGAGATTGGAACGCTCTCGAAATCGCTTACCGAAATGGCTGCCAGGTTACGCGATACGTTCAGGGGAATAGGGCAGGTTTCCGAAAGCATTATGGATACTGGTCAAACCATGAACACCAGCTCTGAAACGCTCACCTCTACCGTAGGCGAGCTAACCCTAACCACCGATGAGGTTTCGGACTCCATCCATCGAATGGTTAAGTCCATTGGGCAGAGCACAAAGTCGGTTCAGGAACAGCTCGATATATCGAACAAGGCTGTTGATACCATAAAGCAAGGTAGCCAAACCTCAGCAAAAGCGCTCGATGCTATGAAAATGGTTGCCGATAGAATTCAGGTTGTAAACGATATTGCTTTCCAAACCAACATTCTTGCACTAAATGCTGCCGTTGAGGCAGCAAGGGCTGGCGAGCACGGACGGGGTTTTGCTGTGGTAGCCGGCGAGGTGCGTAAGCTTGCCGAACGGTCCAAACAGGCTGCACAGGACATAGTAAATCTGGCAAACTCAAGCCTTGCCACAGTGGAAGAGGTTCGCAACGTTATGGAAAAGTTAGCCCATGAGGTTAAGCGAATTGCCGAACATGCCAAACAGCTCTCGTTTGAATTTGATGATCAACAGCAGGAAACAACCCGGATAGGCGATTCCATGCAAAAACTTTCAGATGTTAGCAAGCTCACCAGCGACACAGCTAACGACCTTAGAACCTATTCCGAGCACCTGTTAAAACTTGCTGCTGACCTTAAAGATGCTTCATCGTTCTATAAAATTGATTAACCTCGATTAAATGGGATCTGACAGGATATCGCTTTCGCCTTTGGTATGGGGTCACTGGCGACTACCTGAATGGAATTTGAGCCAGCATGAACTCCTTTACCTCACCCAACAATGTATCGATATAGGTATTACTACAATTGATAGTGCCGATATTTATGGCAACTACTCCTGTGAAAAACTTTTTGGCGATGCCCTGGCTCTTAAGCCCGAAGTCCGTAATCAAATTCAGATAGTTACTAAGTGTGGGATACGTCTTATTTCTGATAGGTTTCCCGATGTAACCACAAAGCATTACGATTACAGCTATAATCATATTGTTAGCTCGGTAGAGCAATCGCTTAAGAATTTTAGAACTGACCGTATCGATCTTTTACTGCTTCACAGGCCATCACCCTTACTTAACCCTGAAGAGGTAGCTACAGCATTTAAACATCTAAAATGTACCGGAAAGGTTTTGCACTTTGGCGTTTCGAACTTTTTGCCACATCAAACAGAGCTATTGCAATCATTCCTTAATATCCCACTGGAGGTGAATCAAATTGAGGTGTCGCCACTGCAGCTAGAGCATTTGCACAATGGTAACCTGGATTACATGATGCAAAAAAGAATTATCCCTATGGCTTGGTCGCCTTTAGGTGGCGGAAGAATACTCAATCCAAAATCTGAAACCGAAAAACGTATTGCAAAAACCATACACAAAATTTCCGGGGAAACAAAACTGTTGCCCGAACAGGTAGCAATTAGCTGGCTCGCCACTCACCCCGCAGGGATTATTCCTGTAGTAGGTAGCGGAAAATTTGAAAGGATTAAGAATGCTTTTTTGGCGCTAAAAACCAAACTTACCACACAGCAATGGTTCCAGGTGTATTCAGCATCTATTGGTAAAGAGGTGCCCTAATATTGCTAGTTTTGGCTAACCTAAAATTATTTCATTTTTACCCCAAGCACAAACTTTGGTATTGGAAATAAAAATGAGTTTTTCCCATGTTGAAAACAGGGGGATCTTAAACCTAAATTCGTAGAGTGAAAAATTCAATTGACGAATTTCCTCAAAAATTTTACTGCGTTCTTTCAGTTCGATTTGTAATCCATGATATTTTGATTATGCGTTTCGCTTTCCCTCTAACTTCCTCTAACTCCCTCTCATTCCGGTTCATTCCGATTAATTCCGACTCATTCCGTTCTAACCCATTCAAATCCTAGTTTAAGCACACCAATTAATTGCCTTTCCCAAGTTCAAAATCGGTCATAAATCAAGGCTCATTTGCTCTTAACCGCTGTTTTACTGTTTATTAAATGTTTTGGCAGGTTTTTTGATGTTTTGCTAATACATTTGCAACATCATTGCAATCAACACCAATGAAAGGAAATAACGTATTTAACTGTTTATCAAGGTATTAAATATTTTTTATCGTTAAAACATTAATTTTATTGACTTTAGGTGTTAATTTAACAAAAAAATGCTTTACATTCGAATTAAATTTGGGTTAAGTGTTTTTTTATAGTTTCCATTAATAAAACAATTACACCATGCGTAACTTTATCAGTTTCATAGCTATAACAATATTACTAACTTTGAGTATTAACCTTTTAAATGCTCAGGGTTTAGCGGTTAAAGTAGTTACCCCAAATAACAAAACCAATTTTTGTGCCAATCAAACCATTACCTTGGTGGCCCAAACCGATATAGGAACCGATGAAGGAATAAGTTACAAATGGGAAGGCGATTTATCGATTGTTGAGAAAAACCTTGGCAATATTCTTATTCTTAAGCCCAATAGCAAAGGCATTTATACTTTTACAGTTTTCCTAAAGGATAATGAGGGTAACGAGGCTTCAAGCTCGGTAACAATAAATGTTAATCCTATTTTTAAACCAATTTTAAAGCTTAAAAACAACAAGGTTGAAATTGAAACTAAAGGGAACTTTTCGGGTTGCAACCTTAAATACTACATCGGGAACCAAATGGTTAACGAGGATGCATTTAAAAATGCAAAACAACCCGGTAAATACTCCGTATTAACCACAAGTCCCGATGGATGTACCGCCTCGAGTAACATTGTTGAAATTCAGTAATATTTTGACAAATATTTAGGCTGATAATATCAAACTCTAACGAGTGAAAAATATAAGCAGATGAAAGCATATAATACTTTCCGAAAGATATTACAGGCAGCAGCCATGCTACTTGTAATATCGGCATTTGAAATTACCCCAGTTATTGGACAGTTCACCGTAACCATAGTTCCATCGGGCGGGCAAACGCAGGACTGTCAGGGTTCCGGTTCGTTTGCTCTTACTGTTAAAATAAAGAATGGTGTTGGCGACCCTGGTAATTATACCTACACCTGGTCAGGTGACACACACGTACTAACCTTTGTTCCTCCGGGTGATGTAGCCAAACTTAATACCAATTCTCCAGCTGGCATCTATAATTTCACCTGCGATGTAGAGGACGAGGGTTCCAATACTGCTTCTGATAATATAAGCATCGAAATTCTTCAATCACCTACTGCGTCAATATCTACCACTGACCCAACTACATTCTGTCAGGGAGGCTCTGCACTTCTAAAAGTTAACACAGGAGTGAACTATGCATACCAATGGCGAAAGGATGGTGCCGATATCAGTGGTGCTACGAGCGATCAGTACAGCGCAACCCAAACTGGTTCATACCGCGCAAGGGTTACATTAACCACTACCGGGTGCTCAAGGCTATCTAATGCCATTAACATTACTGTAAATCCATTACCAAACGTTACGGCAAGTAACGATGGTCCTGCTTGCTACAATGGAACCATAAACCTCTCTTCCGCTCCCAATGGTATGGTATCGTACAGCTGGACTAGTAACTCAACGATACCCTTCAGCTCTTCCGACCAAAATCCATCCATAACTAACGTCACACCTGATAATTCAGGCGATTACACGGTAACCGTTCAGGATGCTAACGGCTGTATAAACTCCGCCCAAACCACAGTGCTGGTTTATGACCAGCTCAACGGTGGAACAATAGGCAGCGATCAAACCATATGTTACAATGGCGATCCTGCTGCATTTACAAGCATTGCACCACCAAGTGGTGGCAATGGCTCATTTACCTATCAGTGGCAATCTAAGGTAGGAGTTGGAAGTTGGACTGACATTGGCGGTGCAACCGGTTTAACCTACGACGTACCTGCAGGTTTAACCCAAACAACTCAGTACCGCAGGGCCGCCACTACAAGCTGCGGAACAGTTTACTCAAATACAATTACTGTGACCGTTTATGCAGCCCTAGATGGTGGCAGCATAAGCTCCGATCAATCTATTTGTTACGCTGGCGATCCATCGGCATTTAACAACGACTCACCTGCCTCAGGCGGCGATGGTACTTTCACTTACCAGTGGCAGCAAAAAGTTGGTGCTGGGAGTTGGACTGATATTGGCGGTGCAACCGGATTAACCTACGATGTTCCTGCCGGTTTAACCCAAACAACTCAATACCGAAGAGTTGCTAATAATACTTGCGGAATAGCTTACTCCAATGAGCTAACCGTAACCGTTTACGATCAGGTTACGGGTGGAACCATAGGTTCCGACCAAAGTGTTTGCTACAGCGGCGACCCCGCTGCCTTTACCGATGTAGTGTCTCCAGCAGGGGGTACTGGTGCTTGGACATACAGCTGGGAACAAAAGGTTGGCGCAGGATCATGGACATCAATTGCCGGCGCCAATGGTTTAACTTACGATGTTCCCGCTGGAATTACACAAACTACCCAATACCGCAGAAAAGCAGAGAATGCCTGTGGTTTTGCATACTCAAACGAGATTACCGTTACCGTTTACCCACAAATGGACGGAGGTACAATTGCAGGGAACCAATCGCTCTGTTATAACTCTGATCCAAGCGCTATCACTAGCACAGTTGACCCCTCCGGTGGCAATGGCCCCTGGACTTACAGCTGGGAATACCAGTCCAACTGTGCAGGGCCCTGGATTGTTATACCTGGAGCAACAGGCTTAACCTACGATCCTCCTGCAAACCAAACCGAAACCCGCTGTTACCGTAGGGTTGCAACTAACAACTGCGGAACAGTTTACTCAAATACTGTAACCATAACCATTTATGCCGATATCAATGGCGGAGTAATTGCGTCGGATCAAACGGTGTGTTACGGCGACGACCCTGCTGCATTTACAAGTAGTTCAGCGGCAAGCGGTGGTAATGGCGCCTTCACATATTTCTGGGAGCAAAATACTGGAAGCGGTTGGACAAGCATTGCAGGGGCTAACGGTTTAACCTACGACCCGCCAGCCGGCATTACCCAAACCACAAGCTACCGTAGGGGTGCAACCAATCTCTGTGGGACTGGATATTCCAATACCCTAACGGTAACCGTTGCTCCAGCGGTTGATGGTGGTACAATTAGTACTCCTGCACCTGTTTGCTACAATGGCGATCCCGAAGCATTCACTAACGTTACCTCACCAAGCGGAGGTAGTGGTGCATGGACTTACGACTGGGAATACAGGGAAGGTGCTGGACCATGGACTTCGCTGGGTGTTAATAGCCTAACATACGATATTCCTGCCGGCCAAACAACAACCCGAACCTACCGTCGGGTTGCAACCAACAGCTGCGGCACAGGATATTCCAATGAGGTAACAGTTACAGTTTACCCCAATATAACAGCTGGTTCAATTGACGGCAACCAAACCCTATGCTACAACAGCGACCCACTACCCCTTAACAACGTTACTTTACCTTCAGGTGGAGATGGTAGCTGGACTTACACATGGGAATACCAATCGAACTGCGCAGGCGGATGGACTAGTATTGCCGGTGCTACCGGTTCAAGTTACGACCCGCCTGCCGGGCTTACTGAGACCCGCTGTTACCGAAGGATTGAAGTAAACGCATGTGGTATTACAAACTCAAACACTGTAACCATAACTATTATTCCTGAGATTACCGGAAATACAATTGGAAATAACCAAACCATTTGCTATAACGATACCCCAGCTCAACTTAATGGAGCTGCTCCCGGAGGAGGTTCCGGTGTTTACTCTTACCAGTGGCAACGTAGTACTTCAGGAGTATCGGGTCCATTCAACAATATTGTAGGAGCAACTGCACAAAGCTATTCTCCTCCTGCATTAACGGCAAATACATGGTACAGAAGAATAGTAACATCGGGCTCATGCGTTAGCATTAGCAACGTAGTGGCAATTACCGTTCTTCCGGCAATAGGGAATAATATTATAAGCGCCAATCAAACCATTTGTTACAACACCTCACCTGCTCAACTCGACGGTTTAACCCCAACAGGTGGCAATGGAACTTACACCTACCAGTGGCAAAGTAGTACGGCTGGCGCTGGAGGTCCATTCAGCAATATTGTTGGTGCAACCAGTATTAATTACCAACCCGGTTCATTAACCCAAACCACATGGTTCCGTAGGTTAGTGAACAGCGGCCCATGCGTTAACAATCCCAGCAATGTTGTTCAGGTTACGGTAGCCCCTGAACTTAAGGTTGATGGATTTACCACAATAAATCCTACCTGCAACGGATATAGTAACGGACAGGCCACTGTAAACGTATCGGGTGGTACACCCGGTTACGGCTATAGCTGGAATACATCGCCCGTGCAAACCAACCAAACTGCCACTAACCTAAGCGCAGGCGTTACCTATACTGTTATGGTTACCGATGCTTTGGGCTGCCAGGCTCAGGGGAACGTTGTGCTAACTGAACCCGCAGCCATTGGACTTGCATCTAAAACAGTGGTTCCTGTTAGCGGGTGTTCAGGTAATACCAATGGATCAATCCAGGCACTTGCAAATGGAGGTACACCCAATTACGTTTATACACTATACCTTGGTGCAAGCCTAATCGGAACACAGAATCCGGCTCATCCAACCCCAGCTAATTTCACAAACCTAGCAGCGGGAACATATACCCTGAATATAACCGATGCAAACGGATGTCCCGCATATTCTGAAGATATCAATGTAGCGGAACCCGCTCCCATTGTGATATCGGATGTGACTACAACTCCAATCTCATGTAGTGGTTACGCCGATGGAACAATTACCATTACCGCCAGCGGTGGTACTGGTACACTGGAGTACTCCATCGACAATGGATTAAACTTCCAGCTAAGCAACACCTTTACTGTTAGTGATGGTTACTACGACATTGTGGTACGCGATGCCAATGGCTGTACAGCAACCTGGCCAACAACTGTGGAAATGGTTGATCCCAACACTATCTCTTTCACCTATGAGATAACACAGATAACTACATGTTACGGCGATAATACTGGTAAAATTACTATCAGCAATGTTGCGGGAGGTTCTGGAAGTGGTTACGAATTTTCAATCTACCAACCCGAGGTTTGGGGTACCAATCCGGTATTTGAAAACCTACCAGGCGGACCAACCAACCCTTACTACATTAAGGTTCGCGATTCACATGGCTGTGTTGTTGCTGCAAACAATGGTAACCCAATCTATATTAATCAACCTTCGCCCATTAACTTTACGGTTCAAACCACTAACGTTACAGGTTGTTGGTACAACACAAACGGTACAATCAAGGTTACAGGAGTTTCCGGAGGTACCGGATTAAAGCAGGTTTCAATTGATGGTACCACTTTCTATCCCACAACCTACACTTTCAATGTTGGCGTTGGTTCCTACACTGTTTACGTTCGCGATGCAAACGGCTGTATTGTAACAAAACCTGCAGTTATTACAGGCCCTCCTGCTATTGTAATTAACACCCTCAGTGTAACTGACGTTACTTGCTTTGGTGGAAACAACGGCGAGGTTAATGCAAGCGCTAGCGGAGGTACTGGTGCTCTTGAATACTCAATTGATGGAGTTAACTACTTTGCCAGCGGAAACTTTACCGGTTTAACAGCTGGGAACTACACAATGTATGTTCGCGACCTCAACGGCTGTGTTCTAACACAGGACTTTACCGTTGGTCAACCCCCTGCATTGTTCTTTACCACCCGAACAAAAACCGATATCACCTGTAATGGACTATCCGATGGAACAATTACCCTTGTTGCATCGGGCGGAACTGCTCCTTACAACTACAGTATTACAGGAGGCGCACCGTTTGGTAATGCAACAGGACTATTTACCGGACTAGGTGGTGGAACCTATACCCCAGCTGTTCAGGATGCTAATGGATGTATTACTATTGGAACAAACCTTACCATTATTGAGCCAGCGCCTTTATCAGTTGCTACACAAACATCTACCGATATAACATGCTTTGGAGCAAATGATGGTACAATTTCCGTAACTAGTTCAGGGGGTACAGCACCCCTGACCTACTCCCTGCTCGATGCCGGTTCAAATGTTTTGGCTACAAATGGAACTGGAACCTTTACAAATCTATCGGCAGGTACCTACACTGTTGAAATTAACGATGCTAATAGCTGCGGACCCATTGTTGCCGGACCATTTACCATTGTTGAACCTACTCAGCTCACGTTCACCTACACCACTGTTGATTTGGTATGTAACGGCGATGGAAACGGACAAATTAACGTATCTGCATCCGGTGGAACTCCACCTTACGAGTACTCGTTCGATGGTGGATCTACATGGCAGCCCCTTAGCCTAAAGACAGGCCTAAGTGGTGGCATTTACAATGTTGTAGTGCGCGATGCCAACCTTTGTACAACATCGCAGGATGTAACTATCAACGAACCCGCACCAATAATTTTGAATGTTACAGCTACCAACATTTCATGTAATGGACTATCGGATGGTCAAATTAATGTAACAGTTACAGGCGGAGTTACTCCAATACAATACCGTATCAATGGCGGAGCATGGCAGGGTACAGGATTATTTACTGGCCTTGCTGCAAACAACTACCTTATTGAGGTAATGGACAATAATGGCTGTATGGCCAGCTCTAGCACAACCATCAGTGAGCCTCCAGCAATAACTATCGATAATATTACCACGGTTGATCCTACCTGCACTTCATTTGGAAGTATTACGGTTGTTGCAAGCGGCGGTACAGGCACTTTGACCTATACGCTTAACCCAGGGGCAATCACTAACACAACTGGTACTTTCAATGGGTTAGGCGCTGGTACCTATACCGTAGATGTTACCGATGCAAACAGCTGTGGACCTGTATCAACAGGGCCTATCACCCTTAACTCTCCATCGCTTATCAGTATCGATAACATAAATGTTACCAATGTTACCGGATGCTATGGCGATAATAACGGTAGTATCGAGATTATTGCTTCAGGGGGCACACCACCGTTGCAGTACTCAATTGATGGTGGTACAACCTTCTACCCATCAAATATTTTCACCAACCTCACTGCAAACGACTATATTGTTGTTGTAAACGATATCAATAACTGTCCGCAATCGCAACTGGTTACCATTACTCAACCTGCACAGCTTGTAATTACTAATGTAAACGTAGTTCAAGAAAGCACTCCGGGAGCTAACGATGGGGAAATACATGTAATAGCCACTGGTGGCACTGGTGCACTAACCTATACTTTACTCCCCAATAATATCTCAAACGGTACAGGTGACTTTACCGGACTAGGTACAGGAACCTACAGGGTTAGAGTAACAGATGTAAATGGTTGTAACGTAGAAACAGGCGATTTGGTTATTAGTGGTGTCAATATCGATATTACCTCAAACGATGTAAGCTGTAATGGATTATCCGATGGGTTAATCACCATAACCATAACTGGTGGATTCCCTCCATTTACAGTTCTGTGTACAAGATTATCGGACATGACACCGGTTCCGGTTATCGACCAGGGAGGTAATATCTTTACCGTTGAGAATCTTAATGCCGGGTCCTACCTGATATCAATAACCGACAATATCTCAACAGTATTCCCCAACCGACAGGTTGATATTGCTGAACCCGCACCTCTAATTGCAACATTTGTAAGCCTTGAAAACCCATTATGTAACGGTCAAGCAAGCGGCTCAGTAACTTTCGATATAACCGGAGGTACTCCCGTGTATACAATTACTTGGGATGGAGGCTCATCAATTGGGAACGTGGCAACTGGCGTAGCCGTTGGCTCCTACACCAACTTTACCATTACCGATTCGCATGGCTGTACAACCGAGGTAACCAATGTTCCTCCAATGACTGAACCTAGTGCAATCCAGTTAGTTGAACTTGTTCAATTTGATCCTACCTGTAATGGCCAAGCCATTGGTGCTATTAACATTACAGCTACAGGTGGAACTGGTGCTCTAACCTACTCAATAACCGGAACTGTAACATCATCTAACAATATTGGCGTATTTGAGAATCTACCTGCAGGTGTATATGATGTTACGGTTACGGATGGAAATGGTTGCTCCGCCAACTTTGATCCGCCTTTAAGGGTTACATTATCAGAACCCCCTGCAATAATCATAACCGGATTAACCCCAGCCGATTCGCTGGCTTGTCCAAACGACCCATCGGGATATGTACGCGTACAGGTTAGTGGTGGTCAACCCGATTACACCTTCCTTTGGTCAAATGGCCAAACCACAATGGATCTTGAGAACATTGTTGTTGGTAAATACTGGATACAGGTAACCGATGCTCTTAACTGCTCCGTAACCGATACCTTTGAGGTTAAAGGCCCTGCCATGCTCAAGCTAAATGCCAATATCCAAGACGCTTACTGTAGGGAAATAAACGGTACCGACAAGGGTAGTATTACCATAGTAAGCAAAACAGGCGGTACAGGCGACATCAGCGAGCTATCCTTTGAATGGCTAGGCTTAAGCGATACCGATAATAGTTTAACCAACATATCATCGGGCAACTACACTCTAAGGGTAACCGATACTAAAGGATGCGTTTACGACACCACATTCTTTGTTGGAATTGAGGACAGGTATAACTTCAGAGCAATAGCTGGTAACGATACCACTGTTTGCTTCAATAATCCTGTTACCCTTGTTGGCTCAGTAAGTGGTGGCGATCCAGACCTTGCATTCCTGTATTACTGGAACGAGCTACCAAGCAATACACAGGTTCAAGAAGGAAATACCTTATCGGTTTCGCTAACCGAGAGTAAATCCTATGTTTTGAGGGTTTATTACGTTGGATCGCCTCAGTGTATTGAGAAAGATACCATTAACCTAAATGTACTTCCTGAAATAGGCCTACATGTTCCACTTTACATATCAGCAGTTCAGGATACTATCATATCAATCCTGATGGGTAAAGAGTACAATATCGACGTTATAACCAAGAGCGTTGATTATGCCACCACTTTTGAATGGAAACCAGCTGAAATGTTCCTACCATCTAACAGCTGGAACTCACAAATTCTATTCAACCAGGAGATTAAGAACCAAATCCCACAGGATAGAATTGTGAAAATCCAAGACCCAATAACCAAGAGAATAAATGAGTACATACTGGTTGATGTGATAGCCAGAACCGAGGCAGGATGTACCGATTCCATAAGGCTATACACCAAGGTGGTTGACGATCTTGCATTTGGTAATGTATTCTCACCCAATGGCGATGGTATTAATGATATATGGCGAGTTCCAAAGAGTTACCTATTCCCCGACCTCTCCATAGAGATTTTCAACCGTTGGGGTTCGCTGGTTTGGTCAGCCACTGGCGATAAAGCCGCAAAGGGATGGGATGGTAAGTCGAATAGTGGTCATGAGTTACCAATTGGCACTTATTACTACGTTATTAAGTTTAACATTGAAGCACAAGGAGCAAACTGGAAACCAATAACCGGTTCTGTTACCATTGTAAAGTAACAGCCCAAAAATATTACGGTTATGAAAATGATATCGTCACTTAAACCCGGGAAACTAATTCTAGCAGTACTGCTAATTAGCTCTACCCCATTTACAGGGATTACCCAGCAGGTTCCCCACTACTCCCAGTTTATGTTTAACCCATACCTGTATAACCCAGCCATTGCCGGTACCCTGAATCACTACCAGGTAAGGGGTAACAATCGTAATCAGTGGGTGGGAATAAACGATGCACCTTTCTCGGTTAGCGCCAGTGTATATGGCCCATTCACCAAGTACGACATGGGATGGGGTGCATACATTACAAATGATGTAACCGGACCAACCGCAAAAACTAACTTCATGGGTACTTATGCCTATAACATGATGATTGATAAATCGGGGCTCAGGATATCAGGAGGTATTTCGTTTGGCATGATGCTTTACAGGCTCGATGGTACAAAACTTAATTTGGGCGAAGAACCTGATCCACGGTACGATCCCGCAATAATTCAGGCCACCAAAACGGTGGTATCACCCGATGCTTCAATAGGTTTTTACCTTTACAGCACCTCTTACCACGTTGGTATTGCCGCTCACCAGCTTTTTGGCCAACGATTAAGATTTTACCCTGAACCAGTAGGAACAAGCCGATTAAAACAGCACTTGCTACTTAGTGGCGGTTACTGGGTAAACCTGAATCGAAACATGGAGGTTGAAACATCTGCATTATTAAAATACATGTTCGGTAGCCCTATGCAGTTCGAGCTAAACGGGAAATATACATATATCCAAAAGGGGTATAATGTATGGGGAGGATTATCGCTTCGTTGGAAGGACGCCTTATCAGTTATGGTTGGGGTTACATGGCAAAAGCGTTATTTGCTCGGGTACTCGTTCGATTGGAGTTTGCTTGGGATAAAAAAGTATAACTCTGGTTCACATGAGGTGATGTTCGGTTATAACTTCGATAAGCTAAAATAAACTACTAAAACCGGGCGTTGCCCGGTTTTTTTATCTAATTCTGAAAAAAGTAATAGATTTGCAGTGAATTTTACGTTTTACATTACACCTGGTAAATAGTTATCCCAATGAGAAGAACGGTCTCCCTTATTTTATTTTCAATATTCTCTTTACTTTCCTGTAATAAAGGTTACATCATTCCTGAAAGCGACATGGTAAAAATACTCACAAAGATTTTTATAACCGATGGCGTTACAAGTACACCTCCCCACAACATTCTTTATGGCCATGACTCAATTGACTACTACGAGCCCATCCTAAAATCGTACGGCTACACAACCGCTCAGTTCGACAGTTCCGTGAAGTACTACTCAAGGAATACGGAAAAATTCGATATCATTTTCGACAAGGTGGTGATGGAACTGACCCGAATGAGAGACAAGCTAGAGGAAACCTCAAAGTCCGACACACTTGATAGGAATTCGGATAGCAACGACAACCTCTGGCCCCATAAAACACGCTGGAATATGGCTATAGAGTATTCCACTAATCCATCGCTGGGGTTCGATATCCCTGTGGTTGACCTTGGTGATTACACCATTTCGTTCGATGCCCAATTTTTTCCCGATGATGAAGGGGTAAACGTACGACACTATATCTTTTTCTACTTTGACGATGGCACACCGATTGGAGTGAGAGAAAATCCCGTTTTTGCCACCTATGTTAAAGATGGAAACGTTCATAGTTATAGCTACAAGCTAACGCTTACCGACAAGCAAATTACTCACCTCAAGGGTTGGCTATACGACTCCGGCAACTCAACCTCAAACTTCAAACGTAATGCAATTTTCAGTAACCTAAAGGTTACATACTCACCCCGAAATTTTGACAAGCTTGATTCCATTGATACCCGAAATGTCAAGGTAATTAAAAAGTTGATTAAGAAGGCTCAACCGTTATGAAGCGTTTTGGGGCTAACTATATTTTTCCGGTATGTGGTCCACCCATTCGTAACGGGATAGTTGAAACCAACGACACTGGTGAAATTTTAAGGATAATTGAGCCCGATTCAGATTTCCGTGAAATACACTCCACTCAGTTCTTCAACGGGGTAATTGTTCCTGGCTTTATAAATGCCCACTGTCACCTGGAACTGTCACACCTTAAGGGGCTTAAGGCAAAGAAACCTGGCATTGCAGGGTTCATTGAGGCTGTAACTGACCAGCGGGAATCGAACCAAGAGCACATTTCCAAAAGTATTGCCGATGCCATAAATCAAGCATATACAAGCGGAACGGTTGCTGTTGCCGATATTTGTAATTCTGCATCAACTTTACCCCATAAGCAAAAATCAGATCTATACTTTCATAACTTTATTGAGTTCTTTGGTATTAATCCAGATGTGGCTGAGAAAACATTTAGCCATGGGCTAAGTGTTTATAACGACTTTACTAAATATTACCCCGAAAGCACTAGCTTAACGCCTCATTCAACCTATTCGCTTTCAGAAAAACTCTGGGGAATTATCTCCGGACATTTAAACAAAAAAGGGGAAAAAATTGTAAGTATCCACTACGGTGAAAGCAGAGCAGAATACGAATTTTTAGCCACAGGAAACGGCCCGCTTTTTCATCGGTATAAAAATTCAAACATCCCTTTTATAGCACCTTCAGGTAAAAGCCCATTCTCCGTAATCACTGGTTATATTCCTAAACAAGCCCAAGCACTGCTCGTGCACAACACTTTTGCAACCCCCGATGAACTCTTATCGCTAAACAGATGGTTTCACAGTTTAACCTTAGTCACTTGCCCCGAATCGAATCTTTTAATTGAAAATGCAATTCCTCCGCTCGATAAGTTTGAATTGAATGGCCTTAACATTGCCATTGGCACCGATAGCTTAGCGTCGGTAAGTTCACTCTCAATTCTCAACCAAATACTGATTATTCAAAAACAATTCCCCTCCGTTGATTTTCATACTACTCTAAAGTGGGCAACAATTAACGGTGCAAAAGCGTTAAACATTGATAACATGTATGGTACTCTTGAAGTTGGTAAGAAACCTGGTTTAGTTTTAGTTGACCACTTTGACTTTACCAAAATGCGACCAACGGAAAAGAGTGTAGCAAAACGTCTAATATAGATTTTAAAATGGGTACTTTCCTTTTCGATAGTATTGTTTTTGGACCTGTTAAAAGCCGAAGGCTTGGGGTTTCGTTGGGAATTAACCTTTTGCCTACAAACCAAAAAATTTGCTCATTCGACTGTGTTTACTGTGAGTGTGGCTGGACCGACTCAATGGCTACCCTTGACTACCCAACATTATCGGAGGTTGAGCAATCGCTTGAATCAAAACTGGTTGAAATGATGAAAACGGGCGAACTACCCGATGTTATAACCTTTGCTGGCAACGGGGAACCTACCCTACATCCCGAGTTCCCAACTATAATTGACTCTACTATTACCTTACGGAACAAGTATTGTCCTTCGGCAAAAATTGCCGTTCTATCAAACTCAACCCTAATTCACGATACTCACATTTTTGAGAGCTTACTAAAGGTTGATCAAAACATTCTGAAGCTCGACTCAGTTTTTCCTGAAACTATTGAAATTTTGAACCAACCCTTGTACAAAATAGAGATTAGCAGTTTAATAGAAAATCTAAAACGATTTAGCGGTCGTTGTACCATACAAACACTTTTTGTGAAAGGGACATTTAGGGGCAAAGCTATTGACAATACAACCGAAGCTGAGGTGGATGCCTGGCTTAAAGCCATTCAGGAAATTAAGCCAAAGGATGTGATGATATACACCATTGCACGCGAAACACCCACTGATACCCTTCACAAAATTCCACTATCAACATTACAGGGTATTGCCAGAAAAGTTGAAAGATTAGGCATAAAAACTCAGGTGTCGGGTTGATGGAACCGGAAACACAAAAGAGAGTATTGCTATCGCCACTTGCATGGGGATTAGGCCATGCTACTAGAATTATTCCTGTCATTCATGAACTTTCACATAAGGGTTATTTGATAACTGTTGCTACAAATAATGAACTTGGTGCGCTAATTAAAAATAATTGCCCATATTCTGAAATAATTTACTTTTACTCTCCCAAAATGAAACTGGGAACGGGGAGGGCAAGTGTATTAAATCTGCTATCATTTCTCGTAAAACTTCCGTTTGTAACAATAATAGAGTATTTCAAACTGAAAAGGCTTTTAAAAGGTAAAAGCTTTACCCTCATCGTTTCCGACAACCGTTATGGGTTCCGATCGTCCAAAACTAGATCGGTCATAATCACACACCAGCTTAGAGTTATACCACCTAAACCGTTTGGTTTTCTTAAACATTTGGGTGAAAACGTTATTCGACACTTACTTAGCAGATTCGATGAGGTATGGGTTCCTGACTTTAATAATACTCCCCGTATAGCCGGAATGCTCTCAGAATCAAATGGATTAACTAATTTAAGATATATTGGCCCTATTTCAAGGTTCAATGGGATCCCCGTAAAACAGTTGAACCCTCAATGGGATGTAATGGTTATTGCATCGGGCCCTGAGCCACAAAAAACTGAGTTCATTAATTTAATAGCAAATTGCTTAAGTGAACTTAATTTCAAAACCCTAATACTAAAAGGTAATCCTCTTAAAATAAACAGCTGGGAAACGATTGGAAATTTGACATTTGCAGGAAGTCTGGGTAACGACGAAATGGCCATGGCCATTATAAACTCCAAGTATGTAATAAGCCGAAGCGGTTACAGCACCATTATGGATTTAGTATACCTAAACAAGGGAGGTATTTTAATCCCAACTCCCGGACAAACAGAACAGGAGTACCTAGCACACAGAATGAATAAACTGGGTTGGTTTAAAACAGTTAACCAAAAAGACCTTTCAAAAGATTTACTGTTAGCCCTCCTAAGTCAAACTATTCCAGTGCCACCACGCTTAAACCCTAATCAAGTTCTTGCTTTTATTGAATAAAAAAATCCGTGCATATAGCACGGATTTTATAATTCATTTATCACCAACTATGCGGGGTGAATTGCCTCAACAGGGCAAACATCAGCGCATGAGCCACAGTCGGTGCAAATTTCAGGGTCAATCTTGTAGATATCACCAGCTGAAATAGCTTCAACAGGGCACTCATCGATACAGGTACCGCAAGCGGTGCAATCGTCAGAAATTTTGTATGCCATCTCTGTAAAATTTAGTTTAACGTATCCTAATTAGTTTCTTTGAACTCAACGCAAATTTATAGACATAAATTTAACTTGCCAAAAAAATCAATTCAAATAACCCTTATTTAGAAAACTTTAAAACTTCCACTTGGGGGCAAATGAGTATGAAATCATTAGCTCATGGGTACCTGTATTGATTCTTGATAGCTTATTCAACGAGAAGTCGAATGCATAGCCAACGGAGATATCGTGTTTCAATTTCATATCGAAGAAGATACCAAATGCATCGCCAATGCGGTAATGGGCTCCAAAATAGAATTGTCCCTTATAAAGAGCCTGAGCTGTAATATCGCATGTCATTGGCACTCCAATCATTGCGCCGGCCAGCATTGAGGGCATAAGTACCCAATCGGAATTAAGCTCATAATTATACCCTCCGATGATATATAACGGGCTTTTAAGGGTTTTATCGAATTTGCGATTGAAGGACGTTTGGAGCATTCGAGGAAGCGATAGCCCTGCATAGAACTGGTATGAGTAAATATAAGCCCCAACTCCGATATTTGGATAAAAGCGTTTTTCATTCTGGGTAAACGCAGGGTCATCGGGGTTAACCACATCGAGATTGGTAACCGATGCATGGTAATAGGTGAAGCCACCTTTTATACCAAGCGAAAGTGTAATATCGTCATTTACCCTGAGGCGATAAGCATAGGAGCCTGAAAAATGGGTATTACTCAAAGGCCAAGTGTTATCGCTCATAAGATTCAGCCCAACACCTATTTTTTTATCGGGCCAGGGCATATGTGCAGAGTAGCTCAGAGTAGTAGGTGCACCTTCCAGTCCTACCCATTGCAGTCGCGATAACATGCTCATATTCAGATTACGGACGGTACCTGCAATGGCTGGATTTATTGAAACCGGGTTATGCAGGTAATGGGTAAAAATTGGTTCCTGTTGAGCTTTTAGAGTTGCTGCCCCAAAGGCAGCAACTCCAAAGATCACTAAAAATATCTTTTTCATAAACATAACTTTTAGTATGAACGCTTAATAAATACGCTTCCCTTATACAGTTTGCCGGTATCCTTAATTTCCAACAAGTAGTAGTAAGTTCCATCGGGAAGTTTTGAACCTATAGCCATCGAAACATTCGAGGTGCCATCCCAGTCGTTCTTATAGTTATCACTCTTGTAAACCAGGTTGCCCCAGCGGTTGTAAACATATAGGGTTACCTTTTGGAAGAACTCTATGTTTTGTACCTCAAACGTATCGTTGATATTATCGCCATTGGGCGAGAATGCTTCAGGTATTTCTACTTTCTTATTTGGATCGACACTAACGGTTACTGTTACAGTTGCAATATCGCATTCATCGTCGATGTCGCAAACCCTATAAGTGAAACTTTCGGTACCCTTATAGCCTGCTAAAGGTGTGTACTGTAGCTTGTAATCGGCAGTTACAATTACATTAGCATTTGTGGCTGGTGTAACAAGCTCTACCGATTTAACCCCATCGTTTAGGTAAAGGTCGTTCTGTAGCACATCTATAAGGATGGTTGTATTGGCGTACGTTTCAGCCTCATCGTCAATGGCATCGGGGGTGTAGTTTTCACGGTTCAGAACATTTATTACCACCTTAGCCAATGTGTAATCGCCATCCACATCCTGAATGTAGTACCAGAGCGAATCTACTCCATAAAAATCAGTGCTGGGGGTATACCGTACTTTGGTTGCAGCTGTTTTTGCAGCCACGCCATTGGTGGGTTGCGAGTAAACCATCACTATAATACCACCATCTGTCTTATTTAGGTCATTAAAGGTTGGGTCAAATTCAACAGAACGGTTCTTGTATGTAGTTACGGTATCGTTAACCGCATAGGGTATAAGGTTTGTATTTTTAACCCTGATGGTAACGGTTGTGGTAGAACAATCGTTATCGAAATCGCAAACCTGGTAACGGAAGTAATCTTCGCCAAGGTAGTCAGTAGCTGGTGTATAGGTAACAGAATTATTGGCCTCAAGCACTACATTACCATGAGTAGGCATTTGGGTTAACAGCAGTTTAATTCCACCATCCTCAAGACCTGTATCGTTAAACAGCACATCAACGTTAACGGAGGTGTTCTTAACTGTTCCTCTACCGTCGGGGTTTGCCTTGGGTTTGTGATCTAACCGCTCACCCACCTCAATATAAATCTTAGCAATTCCGTAATCGCCGTCTTCATCAACCACCATATACGAGAGGGAATCCTTGCCAACAAACCAGCTCGATGGGATGTAACGGATATTGCGGCTATCGAATACGTAGGCAAATCCATGGCGAGGTTTCGACATTACTTTGATGTATGACAGACCATCCTCAAGGCCAGAATCGTTCTTGATAACATCAACCAGAACAGGGATATTCATAGTGGTTGTTGCTGTATCGTTAACGGCAACTGGTACAAAGTTAACCTCCTTAACGTTGATGGTAACAGTTGCTACATTACTGGTGTCGTTATCCCTATCGGTAATGTAGTAGGTAAATGTAGCCAAACCAAGATAATCAGTTACAGGGGTAAATGTAACAGTATTATCAGCGTTAAGAACAGCCGTACCTGTTAACGGATCGGGGTTCTGATCGAGATGAACAGCTATCCAGCCATCTTCAAGACCGTCGTCGTTGATGAGTACATCTACGGTAACTGGCGTATTCTTTGATGTAGCGCGGCGATCGTCGTTAGCAACTGGTATGTTGTTCTGTTTATCTATTACGGTAACATAAACCGTAGCAAGTGAGTAATCGCCATCTACGTCTTCCACATAGTACTTGAACTCATCGTTGCCCACAAAGAAATAGCCAGGAATGTATGTGATTGTATTATCGCTGTTAACAACCACAGCGCCCCACTTGGGTTGGGTGTGAATTTGCACACTCTTAATACCCTCAAAGAGTAGGGTGTCGTTGGCAAGTACATCAACATCAACGGGTGTATTTACAATTGTGGTAACATAATCGTCGTGGGCTTCAGGGATCATGTTAAATGGCTTAACATTGATGTATACCTTTGCCTCATCCCACTCACCATCGGTATCAGTTACTCTATAGGTTAAGCTATCGGTTCCAAGATACCCATTAGCTGGTAGGTAGTTAATTGTGTTATCGGAATTAACTGTTGCCGAACCATTCTTAGGATTATCCACTACGGTAATCGTTAATGGAACGTCCTCAATTCCTGTATCGTTAAACAGCACATCAATTACTCGAGGTGTGTTATACGATGTTCCTCGGTAATCGTCGTTTGCAACAGGAATATGGTTTATTCTCTCAACAACATTTATGGTGACAGTTGCAACGGAGTAATCGCCATCAACATCCTCAATTAGATACTGGAACGAATCGGTACCAAGGAACATGTACGATGGGGTGTACATAATGGTACGATTGGAGTTTACCACCACAGTACCAAACATCGGCTGAACCAGTACTCTTAAATCAGCAAAACCATCTTCAAGGCCTGAGTCGTTAGCAAGTACATTAATGTCAACCGAGGTGTTCATTTGTGTAGTTACCTCATCGTTAACAGCAAGGGGAACAATATTCACTCCTTCCTTAACCCTAATTGTAACAAGAGCGTCGTCGCTATCGCCATCGGCATCGGTAACGGTATAACGGAATGTCATTGTTCCAATAAATCCGGTTTCCGGTGTAAATGTTACAGTATTATTGGAATTAACTAGGGCTGTACCCTGTGCAGGAGCTTCAGAGATAGTTACGGCTACAGGAGCATCATCAAGTCCGGTATCGTTGAACAACACATCAACCACAACACTTTGGTTGAAGCTGCAACCACGACGGTCGTCGTTAGCAACAGGTTGAGCGTCGGGTCGATCGGTTACTGTAACGGTTACGGTTGCCAACGCGTAATCGCCATCAACATCCTCAATTACATACTGGAATGTCTCAGTACCAACAAACATGTAACTCGGCGTGTAGGTAACCGTACGGTTTGCGTTAACCACCACGGTTCCAAACTGTGGTTGACGGTATATGTAAAGTGAGCCAAATCCATCGTCGAGGCCGCTATCGTTGGCAAGAACGGGGATTGTAACAGGGTTATTAACATAGGTTGAAGCCGCATCGTTTACTGCAACTGGAACAACATTTGTTCCCGATTTTACGGTTATGGTTACTAAGGCATCATCGCTATCGCCATCGGCATCGGTCACGGTGTAACGGAAGGTCATTTGGCCAATAAAACCATTTGCAGGGGTAAATGTTACTGTATTATTAGCATTCACTATTGCTAATCCTTGTGTAGGTGCCTGCGAAATAGTTACGGTAAGTGGAGTATCGTCAAGTCCAGTATCGTTGAACAATACATCAACGGTAACAGGAGCATTGAAGCTGCAACCACGACGGTCGTCGTTAGCAACGGGCTGTGCGTCGGGTTTCTCAGTTACATTAACCGTAACGGTTGCAACGGAGTAATCGCCATCAACATCCTCAATTAAGTACTCAAAGGTATCGGTACCCAGGAACATGTAGCTTGGGTAGTAGGTTATGGTTCGGTTTGCATTAATGGCTACTGTGCCAAATAGGGGCTGAGTTCGGATGGTGAGATTTCCAAAACCATCTTCCAATCCTGTATCGTTAGCAAGTACATTTATGTCAACAGGTGTATTGATAATAGTATTGGCAACATCGTTTTGTGCTACAGGTACATTGTTTGCACCAGGTTTCACGGTTATAGTTACCAGTGCATCATCGCTTTCACCGTTAATATCGGTAACCACATACTGGAACGTAGATTGTCCAACAAAATCAGTTGCTGGTGTGAATGTTATGGTGTTGTCGGCATTAACCACAACATTGCCAATGGCTGGAGGTTGGCTGATTGTAACGGTTAACGGAACATCATCGAGGCCAGTATCGTTGAATAGCACATCCACCACAACGCTTTGGTTGAAACTGCAACCACGATAATCATCGTTTGCAACAGGGATAGCATTTTGCTTGTCGAGTACAGTTACAGTAACAGTTGCAAGCGAATAATCGCCATCAACATCTTCAACCACATACTGGAAGGTTTCAGTTCCCACAAACATGTACGATGGGGTGTAAGTAACTGTTCTGTTTGCGTTAACCACAACTGTTCCAAACTCAGGCTGACGGTAAATGTACAGTGAGCCAAAACCATCGTCGAGGCCACGGTCGTTTGCCAGTACATTTATGTATACAGGAGTATTCACCTTAGTGGTTGCAGCATCGTCGGCAGCAACAGGAACAATGTTGGTTCCACTCTTAACCGTTATAGTTACGGTTGCATCATCGCTATCGCCATCAACATCGGTTACAGAGTATTTGAAGGTCATCTGACCAATAAAACCGTTTGCCGGAGTAAATGTAACTGTGTTATCGGCATTTACAATTGCTGTTCCCTGAGCTGGACTCTGAGTGATAGCGACTGTAACTGGTACATCGTCGAGACCGGTATCGTTAAACAGAACGTCAACCACAACTGGGGTATTAAAGCTACAGCCACGACGATCGTCGTTTGCAACAGGTATGTAATCGGGACGATCTATTACGGTTACCTTAACCTCACCAATGGCCAAATCGCCGTCAACATCGGTAATCATGTAGTAGAATGTTTCAGTTCCTACAAACATGTATGTTGGGGTATAGGTAATGGTGCGGTTAGCATTTACCTGAACGGTACCAAAGTCGGGTTGACGATAGATTTCAATACTACCAAAGCCATCATCTAAGCCACTATCGTTCTTAAGAACATTAATGTTAACAGGCTTATTAATAATGGTTGACACTGAGTCCTTATTGGCAACAGGTACATGATTAACGCCATCCTTAACAGTAATAGTTACTGCAGCAACTGAGCAATCGCCATCGGTGTCGCAAACCTGGTACTGGAATACATCGGTTCCAACATAGCCGTTATTTGGTGTATAGGTTATTGAATCGTTTGTAGCATTAACCAAATAGGTTCCATTTGAAGGATCAGTAATTACGGTAAGCGAGGCAACGCCATCATCTAAGCCGGTATCGTTTGTAAGAACATCTACTTTAACAGCGGTGTTCTTTGAGGTTGCACGGCTATCAGGATTAGCTTTAGGCAGTGAATTTGGTTTGGCACTTACAGTAACGGTTACAGTAGCCAAATCGTAATCGCCATCTACATCCTGCAACATGTAAACAAACTGGTCGGTACCGATGAACCCGTTATTCGGAGTGTAGGTTACGGTTCTATTGGCATTTACTGTAACATTACCATTTGCGGGTTGAGTGAAAATGGTTATGCTTCCAAATCCATCGTCAAGTCCGCTATCGTTAGCCAATACATTGATTGCCTTTGGCGTATTTACGACAGTTGTTGCAGCATCGTCGTTGGCTACTGGAACATGGTTAACAGGACGAACGTTAATGGTTACAGTAGCAATGTCGCAATCGCCATCGGCATCGCATACCTTATACTTAAAGGTAGCAATACCAGTATAACCAGCGGCCGGAGTAAACGTTACGGTATTATCAACATTAGCAACTGCCGATCCCTTGGTAGGTTCAGGTTGTTCCTCAATGCTTACAACAATACCACCATCCTCAAGGCCTGTATCGTTTATTAGCACATCAACGGTGCGCGGAGTGTTTAATGAAGCACCACGGTTATCATCTACCGCTACTGGGGTATCGTCAATAGCAGTTACGTTAACAGTTACATTCGCTTCGGCCCAGTTATCGTTGTTAAGGGTAACACGGTAGCTGAAAGTAACAGGTCCATTGTATGTCTTAACCGGTGTAAACCTGATTGTATTATCGGGGTTAACTGTAACACTACCCTTGTCGGAATCGGGTTGGGTTGCAATAGATACTGACTTAACTCCCTTATCGAGACCCTTATCGTTGGCAAGTACATTGATGTTAACTGATGTTTCCTCATCAGTAGTAGCATTGTCGTCAACAGGTCGAGGGCTTAAATCATCCTGGTTAGTAGCGCTTACGGGATCAATGGCAAGGTTATTGTAATCGCCATCGGCACTAGCGGTAGTTATTGTAACCTGATAGGGCTGATCGCCATCCTCAATGTCATCATCAACACCTGTTAGGGTTACTGTTACAGGAGAGTTCCAGTTCCCTGCATTGAAAACATGCGATACAGGCGATACTGTTCCTTCGCCAGTATTGCTTGAAACAAAGCTAACGGTTACATCGGCTGTAGGAGCAGTGTTAAGCAGCATTTGGAACGTTGCTGTTCCACCGGCTTCGGTGGTTATAAGCCCACTTACCGGGAAGACGTTAACACCTGCCTGGTCGTTATCGATATTCTGCAGTGATAGATCGTCAGGATCGATGCCATTATAGTTGGTATCGGTACTTACTGCGGGATGAATGATGATGGTATAGGTTTGATTTCCATCGGCCACCACATCATCGACACCGGTAACGGTAATGGTTTGAGGGGTATTCCAGTTAGCACTTGTAAACGTTACACTTGCTGGAGCAACTGTTCCTTCTGAAATATCGTTTGACTCAACATTGATTGTTACATCAGCAACCGGTTCTGTGTTGAGTACAATAGTAAACGTTGCAGTTGTACCATCCTCACGGGTGTTACCGCTAATAGCCGAAACAGTTATTCCTGCCACATCATCGTCGGTACATGTTACCTGAATATCGGGCGGGTTCAGGCTATTATACTTACTATCGGTACTGGCAGCAGCCGATGTTGTAACGGTGAAGGTAACATCGCCATCGTCAACTGAATTGTTAACCGGGGTAATGGTAAGCACCTGGTCAGTATTCCAGTTAGCTGGAGTAAAGGTAAAGCTGGCTGGTGAAACCGTACCTTTATCGGTATTTTCAGAGGTGATGGTAAATGAAACATTAGCTGTTGGCTTAGTAGCAAGCCTAAAGTTAACGGTTACAGGGCTTCCGCTTTCAGAATACGATACCGTTGTGGGCGATACAATATAACCGGCCACATCGTTGTCGCGGTTGGTAACCGAAACATCAACAGGGTTCAGGTTGTCGTACTTGGTATCGGAGCTAACACAGGGCTGGGTTTCAATGGTGTATGCAATATCGTCATCATCCACATCATCATCAACACCAGTAATGGTTATGGTTTGAGGTGAATTCCATGTGGCTGGAGTAAATATAACGCTGGTAGGTGAGATTACTCCCTCGCTTGTGTTAGTTGAATTAAGAGCGATAGAAACATTGGCGGTGGGTCGGCTATTGAGCCTAATGGTAAATGTAGCCTGTGCACCGGCTTCGGTTGTTACCAATCCACTTGTAGGATTAACGGTTACTCCAGCCACATCATCGTTAAGGTTAGTAACCGAAACATCCGATGGATTTAAACCATTGTACTTTGTATCGGTGCTGGTAGCAGCAGCGGTTACTATAGTGTAAGCAACATTTCCATCGTCAACAAAATCGTCGACACCGGTAACTGTTACAGTTACTGGGTTGCTCCAGTTGGCAGGGGTTATAGTTACCGATGTGGGTGAAACTATACCTTCGGCAGTATTGCTCGAACTTAGGCCAATGGTTACATTGGCTGTTGGACGGGTATTTAACCTTATGGTGAAAGTTGCAGTACCTCCGGCTTCAGTAGTTGTTAACCCCGAAGTTGGGTTAACAGTAATGCCTGCTGTATCGTTGTCGGTATTGGTAACCGATACATCGCTCGGATTCAATCCACTGTACTTAGTATCGGTGCTGGTAGCAACACCTGTAATAATGGTATAGGCAACGTTGTCATCATCAACATCGTCATCAACACCAGTAATAGTTATGGTTTGGGGAACATTCCAGTTAGCAGGTGTGAATGTAACGCTCGAAACACTAACTGTACCCTCGGCGGTATTGCTCGATGATATTGGTATAGTTACATTAGCCGTTGGACGGGTGTTGAGCTTGATTGTGAACTGAGCAGTTCCACCAGCTTCAGTTGTGGTTAATCCCGATGTAGGCGACACAGTAAATCCAGCCGTATCGTTATCGATATTGGTTACCGATACATCGGCTGGGTTAAGTCCGCTGTACTTTCCATCGGTGCTGGAAGCCGGGTTGGTTACAATGGTGTAAGCTACATTATCGTCGTCCACATCATCATCAACACCAGTAATGGTAACCGTTTGAGTAGTATTCCAGTTCAATGGGGTAAATGTTAGGGAGGTAGGCGAAACGCTACCCTCAGCAGGATTACTTGAGGTTAAGGTGATTGTTACATTTGCCAGAGGCTTAGTGTTGAGTCGAACTGTAAAGGTAGCGGTTCCTCCAGCCTCGGTGGTTTGGAGACCTGTGGTTGGGGTAATTGTGAAACCGGCCACATCATCATCGATATTGGTTACTGAAACATCGTCGGGGTTTAAGCCATTATACTTTGTATCGGTACTGCTGGCAGCCGAAGTAATTATAGTGTAACCTACATTATCGTCATCAACATCATCGTTTACTCCTGTTACCGTAATAGTTTGGGCTACATTCCAGTTGCTGGGAAGGAAAGTTACGCTTGCAGGCGAAACGGTTCCTTCGGTAGTATTGCTAGAACTTAGGTTCACGGTAACATTAGCAGTTGGTTTAGATGTCAAACGAATTGTAAAGGTTGCTGTACCTCCTGCCTCAGTGGTTTGTAACCCAGATGTTGGAGTAACAATAAAGCCAGCGTTATCATCGTCAACATTGGTTACAGAAACATCGGCAACTGCCAGGTTGTTGTAAACCGGATCGGTACTTACAGCGTTGGATGTAACTACGGTATAGGTAATATCACCGTCATCCTCATCGTCGTTAACGGGAGTTACAGTCACTGTTTTAGGTGAGTTCCAGTCGGAAGTTGTAAAAAGTAAACTTGCAGGCGATACCGTACCTTCAGTAAGGTCGCTACTTGATATGTTAATGGTAACATTGGCAGCGGGTTTGGTGTTAAGAACAACAGTAAATGTTGCCGTGCTACCACTCTCATTTGTTGATAACGAAGTGGGAGTAACTGTTACCCCGGCCACATCGTTATCGTTATTGGTTACCGAAACATCGGTTGGGTTAATGCCGTTGTATAACGGATCGGTACTGGTTGCTGCAGCAGTAATTATGGTATATGTCTGAGGACCATCGGCTACAGCATCGTCAACTCCGGTAATTGTAACTATTTGAGGAATATTCCAGTTACCGGGGGTGAATGTTATCGAAGCAGGACTTACAGTACCCTCGGCGGTATTGCTCGACGAAAGTCCAATGGTTACATTGGCTGAGGGTTGGCTGGTTAGTACAATGGTAAAGGTAGCCTGACCGCCCGACTCACTGGTCACTAAGCCCGAAGTTGGATTTACAGTAATTCCAGCCACATCATCATCAAGATTGGTAGCGGAAACGCTAAAGGTTTGCCCGTTGTATTTTGAATCGGTGCTTGAGGCTGTTCCGTTTACGTTATACGCCTGATCGCCATCGTCCACCCAATCGTTTTGGCCTGTTAAGGTAACAGTTTGAGGTGTATTCCAATTGGCAGCGGTAAAGGTTAATGAAGTTGGCGAAACCGTACCCTCAGCAGGTTTAGTCGACGTTAAACTAATGGTAACATTGGCTGTAGGACGGCTATTGAGCCTAACCGTAAATGTTGCGGTACCTCCGGCCTCAGTGGTTTGAAGACCTGAAGTTGGGGTTACCGTAATTCCTGCATTATCGTTATTAATGTTAACAACGCTAACGTCGGCCGGATTAAGGTTATTGTACTTTGTATCGGTGCTGGTTGCCGGCGCAGTCACAATGGTGTAGTTGATATTTCCATCGTCAATATCATCGTCAACACCAGTGATTGTAATGGTTTGCGGGGTATTCCAGTTAGCAGGAGTAAAAGTTACCGATGTTGGACTAACTGTACCCTCAGCGGTATTGCTCGAGCTCAATCCAACAGTAACATTGCTTAACGGTTGGCTATTAAGCCTAATGGTAAATGTAGCC